>JAKQGD010000531.1 GCA_029573365.1 Bacteroidota bacterium
CCCTCAGCCTGGCCGAAACCGCCTTCATGAATAATTCAAACACCAACACACTTATCCTGATTTCCGACGGCGAAGACCTGAAAGGCCAGGGCATAAAACAGGCACAAAAGCTGAAAAACAAGGGTATCCGAGTTTACTGTATGGGAGTTGGCAGCCCAGAGGGTGCTGTGATAAAACACCCCATCAGCGGGCAGGAAGTAACCAGCAAACTGGATGAAGCCATCTTGCAGGAAATCGCTGCCCTCACAGGGGGTGAATATTATCGTGTAACTCCCGGCGGAGACGAAATCCAGCTCATCCTAAAACGCATTTACGCCAGTGAAACCAACCGGTATAGGACAAAAAACATCTCTGCCCGCAAAGAACAATACTACCTTTTTGCCGGTTTGGCTTTGCTGATTTTGCTTCTGGAACCCTTTATCGACGCCCGCCGGCGTAAAAGCGGCCTTTGGGCGGCTCAGACCACCAATGGCAAGTAGTAGAAAGCTTCACCTCAGAAAGATCGCACTGTGCGTACTGGTTGCAATCGTAGTATTGTTGCTTACCGAAGTCATCTTTCGCCCTCATGTTCTTCTGCAGTCGCTGGCTGCAGGATTGTATCGCTGGCAGAAGTATCCTTCCTCAGAACGGATATTTTCGCATAATGCCAAAAAGGACAAGGGGATAGCCACGGCAAATCTGGGAAAAAGCCTTTACCGGCAAAACAGGTTTGCCGAAGCGGACACTGTCTATACCCAGGCTGGTGCAAAGCAAACTAAGGACGATGTTTTTTACGATCTGGGAAACAGCCAGTATCGCCAGCAAAAATACTCAGCAGCCCTGAAAAACTTCCGTAAAGCCATTTTGAACTCACCTCAAGATATGGACGCCAAGGCAAACTACGAGCTAACCCTAAAGAAACTGCAAAAACAACCTCCTCCACCTCAGGAAAACAAGCAGGATGAACAGGAAAAGCGAAAACGGGAAGAAATCAAAAACATTCTGAACGGGCTGGACAACAAAGAAAGCAACGACAGGAAACAAAACCAGAATAGCTATGGCCCTTCAGATAATCAGTGGTGGTAGATAATGAGACATCTATGCCT
>JAKQGD010000653.1 GCA_029573365.1 Bacteroidota bacterium
GCTTTTCGAGAGACTGTACCACGAGATTTAGCTGGTCTTTGTTAAGGACGATGATGCAGAACCGGCCCTCAAAAAAGCCTTCCCTGCCTTCGATACTCAGAGACTTGATATTGATGCCCAGCTTGTTTGACAATTCGTTGGTGAGTGACTGTATGACACCCGGACCTGAGTCTACTCCGGTGACGAGGAGCTCGACAACAAAACTAGAGTTAACCCTGTCTTCCCAGTCGGCCTTGAGTACTCTGTAACCATAGTTGGCAAGCAGGTGGGTGGCATTGGAACAGGACGTGCGGTGGATCTTGAGTCCTTCCTTGGAGGTAAGGTAAGCAAAGATGTCATCGCCCTGAACCGGATTACAACAGGTAGCCAGCGAAAACTGGTACATATCGGCAGGCTCACCATTGACGAGGATGTTTGACCTGTTGACCTTGGCAGGACGCTGGATCTTCTTAAGCTCTTCGGTGATGGGAGCATTGCGGGATTCGTGGTCTTCGTCCTCCTTTTTAAAGACCATTTTACCATTTTCGATGGTATAGTTTTTAAGGTCCGAAAACCTGGCTTCGTCCCGGGAGAGTGCATAAAATAGGTCTATCCTGTTGCGGAAGCCGAGATGTTTTGCTATGTTATCTACATTCTCTTCAAAGTCGACTTTGAGATTTTTTAATTTACGTTCGAGAGCTTCTTTTCCGTATTCGCCTATTTTTCTCTTTTCATCCTTCATGGCTGAACGAATCTTTGACCTGGCCTTGCCGGTCACGACCATTTTGAGCCAGTCTTCTGTAGGCTTCTGATTTTTATTGGTTACCACTTGGACCTGGTCGCCATTGTTGAGTTTGTACCCCATTGGCACCAGCTTGTTGTTTACCTTGATGGCTGTGGCGTGGTATCCCACATCGGAGTGAATCTCGAAAGCAAAATCCAGGGCTGTGGCTCCTTTGGGCACAATCCTCATGTCTCCTTTGGGTGTAAAGACGTAGACTTCTTCGCTAAAAAGGTTGGTCTTGAAGTCATTGATAAACTCTATGGCACTGCTGTGTTTGGTGTCGAGGATTTCCCTTATGTTGTCCAGCCAGTTGTCGTATACATTTTGCTGTGTTTTTATGCCTTTGTATTTCCAGTGGGCGGCAAAACCTCTTTCTGCTATTTCGTCCATACGCTCGCTCCTGATCTGTACTTCCACATATCTGCCCTTAGGGCCGATGACGGTGGTGTGTAATGACTCATAGCCGTTGCCTTTGGGGGTGGTGATCCAGTCTTTGAGTCTTTCAGGTATGGGTTTGTACACATCAGTGATGATGGAGTAGATCTGCCAGCAGTAGCTTTTTTCCTTGTCTGCGGGTATGTCGATGATGATGCGTACGGCAAAAATGTCAAATATCTCTTCAAAGGACACCTTGTTTTGCCTGATCTTGTTGTATATGGATGAGATGGCCTTGCTGCGGCCCAGCACTCTAAAAGGTACGTGAAGTTGTTGCAGTTCTTTGCGTAAAGGGCTGATAAACTGCTCTATATATTCGTTTCTTTCCTGGTCTGAATCCTGGAGTTTATTGCGGATGTCGTTGTATATTTCAGGTTCTGTGACCTTGAGGCAAATGTCCTGAAACTCGGTCTTGATGTTATAAAGGCCCAGTCTGTGTGCCAGGGGTGTGTATATATATTCTGTTTCTGCGGCGATTTTAAGCTGCTTGTGGCGGGGCTGTGAATCTATGGTCCTCAGATTGTGTAACCTGTCGGCCATTTTAATTAGCACCACACGTACATCTACGACGAGGGTACTGAGTACTTTTTTGAAATTTTCGGCCTGGGGACTTTCAACATTGTCAAGATTGTAGGTTCCGTCGAGCTTTGTGAGCCCGTCAACGATAACAGATACTTTGGGTCCAAAACGATCTTTTACTTCTTCGAGTGTCACGGGGGTATCCTCGACTACGTCATGCAACAGGGCACAAATGACGGCTGTGGGTCCAAGACCAATCTCTTCGAAACAAATTCTTGCCACTTCGATAGGGTGGAAGATGTAAGGCTCACCTGATTTTCGCCTCTGAAATTTGTGTGCATCTACTGCCAGTTCGTATGCCTTCTCCAGGTGAGCCTTGTCCTCATCCTGTAACGAATGCTCCATAGACTTGAGCAACTCGTCAAACCTGGCCCGGACCTGGACCAGTTCACTGTCATTTATGGCTACACCTACCGGCATGTCACGACCGTTTTATCTTGTTCAAAGATTACAAATTTAATAAAAACAGTCTGATAAACCAAAAACAACAGCCTGTATTTGAATATCATTAAGAAAAAACAGCAATCAAGCAGTTTAAAGTGGTTGGCAACCACACAAAAATGCATTATAAATTTATCTTCTGGGGCTGGGTTTACCCTGATTACTTCTATCCATGAAGGGTTTGCTTGCTGCTGTTGCTGACCTTTATGATGTGTTTCTGGGCATGAGCCCAAAATTATTTTAGCCCAATGAATCTAAACTGTGGCTAATCTAATCAGAGTCCCTCTTTTTCTTCTATAATCTCGAGGGCAAAATCCACATCTTCTTCGTGAACCTTTATTTCGATGTTATCAGGAGGAAGAACGCTGTTTGACTCCTCAAATTTGAATACCCTGATGCCTGCATTTTCCAGAGCAGCAATCATCAACTCACCTACTATACGGTCGTGGTAAGTCCTTACAGTCACAAAATTTTCGGTATTCATGGCAAATATTTTTTAGGTTAACAACCACTAATGTTAAATCAGTTCCCAAACTTACGTAAAAATACACATACTACGGACTGACAAATGTCATCATCGGCGATGACTCAATCAAAATATTGCTTTTCCAAACAACATGTGTAATCCATTTTGCGTATCTGGCTCAATGCAACTATAAAACTCCTGTTAAAACTGTAATAATTACCGAGTAAGCATCTGTTTATTAGTAGAGTTTTCTCAATAAAAAAATATACTTTTACAAAAAAATAGCCATGTCTTTCCTCTCAAAATTCAACTTCACGGGACGATTTGCCGAGGTCATACGGAGGTTTCCTGTAGTTATGGTTTTTATATCGGTGACCACCATAACTCTGTTCATGGTCATTGACACTAAAAATACAAATCTATTCAGGCTGCCTCTGGCAGGATTTATAGGTTTTCTGGCGATGTTAAACTGGACCATTTTTAGTGAGGTATATCAGCTCAGCCGACCTAAATACTGGACAGGTGTGGCAGTACTGACAGCTTTGCTGGGCATCTATTACTTGCAGATACCCCGCGAATCGCCAGACCAATATTCCTGTTTCTGGTATTTTACTGCGGGACTGAGTGCTATATTGCATTTTCTGCTGGCTGTGATTCCATTTTTCAGAGGCAAAGACAACACGGCTTTTACAAACTACAATATATATATACTGACGGCATGGTTTCAGTCGGCTCTTTACGGACTGATATTTTACTTGTCACTGACCCTGTCTGTCCTGGCTATGGACCAGTTATTTGATATCAGGCTGGACAATATAATTTATCTAAAACTTTTTATCCTAGTCACCGGCCTGCTTCAGACTCCGTTTTTCCTTTCGGAATTCCCTGACAGGTTTGACGACCATAGCTCTCCGGCCCCAAAATCTGTCTTTAGAATCCTGACTTCCTATGTGCTTATACCTGTGACTGTGGTCTTTGGGCTGATCATCTACGCTTACTTCGGCAGAGTCGTCTTGACAGGACATAGCATGGTAGACTGGGCATTTGTCATGAATATCTGGTTTTTGGGTACAGGCTTGCTGACGTGGCTGTTTACCGGTTATTTTGAAAATGGAAGCGACAATACCTGGATGGCTGTATTCAGAAAATGGTTTCCAATTTCTGCCATACTTCCCTGTGCCATGCTCTTTTATTCGCTTTACCGCAATATTGATACATACGGGATCCGGGAGGAGTTGTATTTCGGTTCGTTTCTGGCTACCTTCCTTGCTCTGGCAGTTCTGTTTTTTGTGATAAACCGCAATGGTGACAAAAGGCTGTTGCCTGTTTTATTATGCATACTATCAGTCGTCTTGTTTATGGGAGGTCCCGTGTCGATGTGCAAGGTGCCTGTGACGAGTATGCAGAAAAAACTGGTATCTGACCTGACCCGACAGGGCATCATCCGCGACGAGGTGTTGCAAATAGATAGTTCTGTTTTTTACCAGGACACAAACGGCCTCATTACCAGCAAGCTTTTTTTCCTGGAGTCGCACAAGTCACTGGGCTTTATCAAGCAATATGACAAGAAAGGCTTGCTGCACCAGAATGCCGATTCGGTTACCGCCTCTTCGATCATTGAGTTGCTGAGGCTGGGCAGGGTAAAGACAGCCAATGAGGAACTTTTCTGGAACATATTCGAACAAAACAGAAAAGTCGTAGACATACATGGATTTGAAAAAATGATACCTGTAAAAAATAAGGAAGTAAATATGACGGCCTTAGAATTTCTAGCCATTGATACCGAAGGCAAGGTATCGGTACATCTGTCAGACACAGTTTTTGCTCTGCCGCAACTGGTGCCCAGGCTCTATGACATGGCTTTGCACCCTGATGCAGACAAGGTCATCACCGACCAGGCAGGCACTTACTCAGTCATGCTGATCATCCATGCCGCTAACGGCGAAAATAGAAACAACGAACCACAACTTACTTTCCTAGATGCCAGTGTACTGATTAAAAAAAATACAAAATGATAAACCGTTTGATTTTCGCATATAGCCTTATCCTGGTGTGGATAACTGTGGCGGGACAGGACAGGATTACAGGCAAGACCTTTGCCACTCGCTCAGAAGTGATTGCCCGGCATGGTATGGCTGCCACCTCACATCCACTGGCCACACAGGTAGCACTGGACATCCTTAAAAAGGGAGGCTCGGCCATAGATGCCGCCATAGC
>JAKQGD010000546.1 GCA_029573365.1 Bacteroidota bacterium
GCCTCGTGAAGAAAAATCATGGGACCTCTACAGTACCGATAAAAAAACCGCCTGGAAAACAGGCACCAGCTATGGCCATAAGGATGCCTGGGCCCTAGGCTTTACAGGGAGATATATGGTGGGCGTCTGGGTAGGCAACCAAAATGGCGAAGGCCGGTACGACCTCACAGGGATTTCCCGGGCCGCCCCTGTCATGTTCAAGCTGTTTAACATCCTCCCTGACAACCACTGGTTTGCCCGTAGTCCTGTGTATTCCCACAAAGAAAAAGTTTCTGTCTGCACCCAGTCAGGAAAGATAGCAGGCCCTCTGTGCAGACATACAACCTCACTGGTGCAGGAGAAGAGTTCTCTCAGCTATCAGCAGTGTACCTTCCATCAGGAGATACTCCTTGACGGGCAGGGCCGTGCCCTCTCAGAGCAGTGCCTCGACAGGGCCACAGCCAGAGACACACTTTTTGTCCTTCCTTCCTATATGGAGTACTACTACCGGCCCGGCCATCCCGAATACGAAACTTTTCCCGAGTCAGACCCTGCATGCAAGCCCCAGGGCAAAGTCTGCAAGATCGTCTACCCCAACGAAGGCATCAAAATATTTCTACCACACGAAAACGTAAGCAAGAAGAATCCTCTCATAGCCAGGGCCTACAACAGAGACCAAAAAGGCAGTCTCTTCTGGTTTGCCGATGATAAATACATCCATACCTCCACAGGTCCGGCCCATGACTGTATCATCAACCTCGATCCAGGCAACCACGTACTTACCGTAACAGATCAGTCGGGCAACAAAGACGAAGTAGCCTTCGAAATACTTAAGGCCGATTAAGGAGTATTACCCCCGGCACATTTTGTATATTTGCAAAAAAACACCATGTCACGTCTCTTATATTTCCTCCTGGCACTCGGCCTTTTTGCAGCCTGTTCTAAAACCCGTGAAGAGCCTCCCGTATACAATGACAACCTCACCATTAGGGGCGGAGACATTTCATTTATACCCGAAATACGCAAATCAGGCATCAAAACCCGCAACCGCTCGGGCGAGATAGAGGATATGGTCACCACCCTTAAAAACCAGGGTATGAATGTCGCCCGCCTCCGTGTGTGGAACAGCCCTGCAGACCCCCATTCGTCTCTCCAAGAAGTTGCAGCCTTCGCCTCAGAACTCAGGAAAGAAGGCATCCAAGTCTGGATCACCATACACTACTCAGACTGGTGGGCCGACCCAGGCAAGCAAAACAAACCCAAGGCATGGACAGGCATCCCTTTTTCAGCACTCAAGGACAGTGTTTACAGCTTTACCTCCCTGATCATGCAAAAAGTCAATCCTGAATTCATACAGATAGGAAACGAAATCAACAACGGCATACTGTGGCCTGATGGGCATTACAGCAACCTCCCCAAGCTCAAGGAACTTCTTGCTGCAGGAATAAAGGCCGTCAGGGACCACAACAAAAATACACGCATCATGATGCACTACGCCGGCCACGACAAGGCCTTGCCTTTTTACCAGTCAATAAGAGACCTCGACTACGACCAGATAGGTCTGTCATATTACCCATTCTGGCACGGCAAATCTTTTGACTCACTCGCCACCAACATCAGGGTGCTCGCCGACACCTTTGGCAAGGACATCATCATTGCAGAAACTGCCTATCCCTTTACTTTTGATTATTCTGACAAGACCAACAATGTCATAGGGCTGCCCGGCCAGATCCACCCTGATTTCCCTCCTACAGTGCAGGGTCAGAAGGCCTTCCTCGAAAAAGTGCGAAAAACCATTGCCGACGCACCCCATGGCATCGGCTTTTGTTATTGGGCTCCCGAGTGGGTCGCTTTTGATGGGCCTGAGTCATCCGACGGCTCCAGCTGGGAAAATCAGGCACTCTGGGGTTTCGACTACAAAGCCCTGCCCTCCATAGGCATATTCAACAGATAAACCTACATTTATTTTTGGGAGTGCCCCCGTCCCTTCCGGGCCGGGGTCGGGCTATCCGCTTTATCCCGACATACATCGGGATGCTCGCTTCTATCCCTCACTTATTTTGCATGCTGCCGATCGGATAACTTTTAGGCATCCCATCGGTAAAATTAACCGGATAGAAATTCCCGTTTTGCAAATTAATGGAGATACTGCCCGATTAACCTTACAAGGTAAGAGCTATTAGTTTATACAAATATATAAATTTTTTACTACAGGCCTAAACCTATTGTTGTTTTTGTTGGTAGATTAGCTTAGTAGACGGCTGTTTTCGGGGTAAATGAACTTGTTGCCTCAGATTTTTATTTAACTAAAGGTAAAGTCCTCAGAATACTTAAGGAAAAATCGAATGCGTAAGCCAAGACAACTAAAAGAAGCTGATCTGAGAATCCAGATAGAAAAGCTTCTTTCCAAAAATCCAAAGACAAGATTTAATATACCTCAGATATGCCGTAAGATTAATGTCGCCAATCCTCCGGGAGCGGTCAAACAATGCATTTTAAAACTTGTGGCAGAGGATAAAGTCAGTCAGATGTCAGAAGACCGGTTCAGGTGGAAAAGCATGGAAGCCAGAAAAGTCAGACGACAATCCGGACCTGAAGAAGAAATCCTGTACACAGGTACGGTAGATATGACGAGGTCAGGTGCTGCCTATATTACCGGTTCGGAATCTGTCGAAGACATCTATGTCCATGGCCGCAATCTCAAGGGGGCGATGCACAAGGATGTGGTGACTGTCGCTGTCAAGCTAAGCTACCGGGGCCGCAGGCCTGAAGGGAGTGTAGTTTCCATAGACAAGAGGGCTCTGACAAGGCTCATAGGGCACATAAGAATATTTAAAAATTACGCCATACTTACGCCGGACAATTCCAGGATCTTCCCTGAGGTACTTGTACTGCATGACGACACCCTTGATTGCAATGACAACGACAGAGTTGTGGTCGAGATTACCTCGTGGGGCAAAGGCCAGAATAAAGCCATATGGGGCAAGGTTATCAAAGTGCTGGAAGAGGTGTCAGAGATAGAGATGAACATGCAGTCCATCCTGTTTTCAAATGGTTTCGACCCTGAGTTTAGTCAGGAAGCCATGGAAGAAGCCGAAATAATGGATGGGACAGTGACAGAACAGGAAGCAAAGAAAAGGAGGGATTTCAGACAGGTGCTGACTTTTACGATTGACCCGCTGACGGCAAGGGATTTTGACGATGCCATATCAGTAGAGCATCTGGACGATGGATTGCTGGAGATAGGTGTACACATAGCAGACGTGACACACTTCCTTAAGGAGGGCACCATTCTGGACAAGGAAGCCCTGCGGAGGTCTACCTCTGTGTATCTGGTAGATAGGGTGTGTCCCATGCTGCCAGAGAAACTCAGCAATGATCTGTGCTCACTAAACCCCAACGAAGACAGATTTACGTTTTCGGCGGTTTTTGTATTTGACAGAGACCTCAATATCGTGAAGGAGTGGTTTGGCAAGACCATGATACACTCTGACCGAAGATTTACGTACGAGGAAGCTCAGGAAAGGCTGGAGTCAGGCACCGGTGACCATGCAGAGACATTAATTATGCTCAATAAAATAGCCCATCATCTGCGGTCACAGAGATACAAGGAAGGCTCCATAAGCTTCGAATCAGAAGAAGTACAGTTTGTCCTTGATGAAAACGGCCAGCCGCTGGGCATGCAGGTAAAAGAGCGTAAAGATGCCCATATGCTGATAGAGGATTTTATGCTGCTGGCAAATAAGAGGGTAGCCACTTTTATAGCCAAAAAATCAGTGCCGGAAATACCTTTTGTGTATCGTGTTCACGACCTGCCCAATCCGGATAAGCTGGCAGATTTTGCAGCTTTTGCGTCTGAGCTGGGATTCAGATTCAGGATGGATACAGCAGCCCAGATCGGAGACTCTTTCAACAGGCTTGCCACCGAAATCGAGGCCAACCCTGTCCTTAAGCTGCTGGAACCTCTGGCCATCAGAACGATGAGCAAGGCAGTCTACAGCACTGAAAATATAGGGCACTATGGCCTCGGCTTTGAGTATTATACACATTTTACATCCCCTATCCGCAGATACTCCGATGTGCTTGTACACAGGATACTCTACAAAAATCTCACGGAGATATACCGGGAGGACAAGGCAAAGCTCGAGCAAATGGCCAAACACATCTCAGATCAGGAGAAAAAAGCGTCTGAATCAGAAAGAGAGTCTGTAAAATACTTCCAAACATTGTACATCTCCAGGTATGTGGGCCAGACGTTTGATGGTATCATCTCCGGCATCATAGAAAAAGGCATCTTTGTCCAGCTCACAGAAAGCAAGGTAGAGGGCCTCGTATCTTTTAGCAGCATGGGAGATATGTATGTTGTATCAGAAAGCAGGCTGAAAGCAAAATCCAGGATCTCGGGCGACGAACTGACCATAGGAAAAAAGGTCAGGGTGCGGATTGTTGAGGCAGACCCCGAAACAAGAAGGACAGACATGGAACTGGTCGACGACAATCAGAAGTGACTTATTTCTGCCATGCCCAGGTGATGCCGACACAGTAGTTGCGGCCCCAGTGCAGGTTTTGCTGGTTGCTCGCTTCGATGTGTATTCCGTTGCTGTTGTTGAGCTGTAGTTGTCTGATGTCAAAAATGTTTTTTACAGCCAGGTTGATACGGAGTTTTTTACCTGCAGCATAATAGACCAGGCCGGTATTGAGCATATTCCACGTGTCGGTAATGCCTTGTTTGGTGGTTCCGTTTTCGTTGTAAAAAAACGGTGTTTTGCCCGTCAGTTTGTGCCAGATATTGACCGAAAGGTCACCTTCTAAAAAATGTAAAGTTAGTTCATTGGCCCAGTCTGCCGACCAAAGATATTTCTTGTTTAGAAGTTCCATTTCAGCATTGTCAAAGCCTGTGGCCAAGACATTGGACCGGTATGTCAGCCAATCTCCGGCTCTGAGGTTAAGGGCGGCCCCTGCACCTGCCGTTTCCCATGTATCGATGTTCTGGTATTCGTAGTGGACAGGACCCAAAGCTGTGAGCACTATGCGATCCCTTACCTTGTTGTAAAATCCGGTAACCGTAAAACCTGCTTCCAGATCCGACCTGTCGATGAGGCTATAATTGGCTTCGCCTCTGAGGTTAACTGATTTTTCCGGTCTCAGGTCGGCCCTGCCTATGACGTAATGATTGACATCAATAAAGCTGAAAAACAGTTCTTTGACCGATGGAGACCTGAATCCGTAAGCCCATGACATTTTAAGGCTCATTTTTTTGGAAGGCTTCCAGGAGGCCCATGTCGATGGAGTCAGAGCATTGCCATATCTGATATTTGAGGTCCACCTTAATCCCGCCTGCAGACTCAGCGATGGTGTGGGTCTTGCTTTAAGGCTGCCAAAGATACCTAGGTCATTGGTGTGGGCCTTGTGCGGATCTGCGGAGGTAGTGTCGTTAAGTCTTGTTCCTGTGGCTGTTTCAAAATAGTTTTCAGCACCGAGAAGATAGCTCCAAACCTTTTCTTTTTTGTCACCAGCAAACGTAAACCTGGTAAGCACACCTGTAGCTGATGATGTATCCTGTTCATTTTCGAGAAGCTGGTCATAGGCTGATTCAAAATCGTGCCTGTATGAATTTTTTAGCCTTTCAAACCTGTTGTAACCGAGTGTCATCTGCAGAAGATGTCCGTTTTTGGTCCATCTGTCGGTACCCATGCCGACATCAAATCTGTCTGTAAAAAAGTAATCGTCAAAGGCATATGGTTTAAAAACAGGTCTTTTGAGCTCTCCGAGGTTTGTTACGGATTCGTTCATGACATTGGCGGTAAGCCGTATATCGGTCTTGTCGTCTGGCTGGTATCTCACCAATGCCCGTGCAGACTTTTGGTCTTTGGGGTTCCAGATCTGGTCTCTTTGTCCGGTGGAGTCTGGCTGGGGCCTGAACTGTATAAGATTGCCGGAAATCTGCATGTTAAATTTGCGGGTTCCTGTACCTGCTCTGGCTGCCAGTGTCCTGAATCCGTTGGTTTCGTATTGGCCGTTTACTTCAGTTTCGTAGGTTTTGGTTTGGGACTTTTTAGTGATGAGGTTGATGACTCCCCCCGAAGCTTCTGAGCCGTAGAGAAGAGACTGAGCTCCTTCTATGATTTCGATTTTCTGGATAGATGACAAGGGAATCTGCCCGGCGTCGATGTTTCCATTGAGCCGTCCCACGATGGGCACACCATCTACAAGTATCTTGAGGTTTTCGCCTTTGAGACCATTGATACTGATTTCACTGCCGAGGATTGGATCCTGGGTTATACGTAGATTGGGCTCTGTCTGGAGCAACTCCTGCAAGGTTACTACTGCTCTTTGTTCTATGGCTTTTCTGCCCAGAACTTTTACGGAGTTGACGGTTTCGCGGGTTTCAGTAGGCGTAAACTGAGCTGTCACAACCACTTCATCCAGGCTTTTGGTCCACATTAGAGAATCGCTGTTTTGGCCGGAAATGTATCCGGAAGCATTCGCCATCAATACCCAAAAAAAGGAGAACCACCTCCAGCCGGTGACCATAAATCAGAGTTTATTTATTTTCCTTACAGCACGGTTTCCTTTTTCGTCGGTCAATGTGACAAAGTAGATACCACCCGCCCACGAAGAAGTTTCTATGGTGTGTGCCTTCATACCGTCTTTGACGTCATACTTGCTGCTATAAACAGGCAATCCAGCCAGGTTATGGACAGTGACCTGAACCCTGGAACCTGTACGGCCGTATTGGTCGGTGACTACATAAAGCCTGTCAGTGGTTGGATTAGGGTAAACGACGGTGCTGATGCCCGGCAGATCGTCGCTGGAACTGGCTGTGATATCTGTTTTTTCTATCACTGCTGTACCGGTTGCTGACCCTTCAAAATCTATGAGTCTCAGCTTCCATACTTTCTGATCGGCAGTTTTTACAAAAAACACCTTGTCCTGATCCAGAGACCAGGAAGTACCTACCAGTGTCTTCCAGTCATAACCGATGACATCTGTGGTGGTTTTAAGGCTGTCCTTGTATGTTTCAAACGAAACGGTAACAGGGTCCACTCCGTCAGCCTCAGCTGTTTTAACCCCAAATCCTGTCAAAATACCGGTGACATTGTACTGCTGGACTATGGTACCTGTAGGGTCTTTGGCCTCTGAGATATACCTGCAGTACATCAGGTCAAAGCCTCCCGCAGGCAATACATCCACTACTGCATTGGTATTGAGATTGTAAAAAATAAACTTCTTGCCAAAGCTGTCAGCCATTTTGTCGACCGTTTTTGTAACCTCACCTGAGCCATCCAGTTTTGCATATCTGAATGTGTACGCCGTGGCATTGAGTGACTCGATTTTTATTTTGCGGTACTCGCCGTTTCGCAGTTTTATGACATAGACCTTGTCACCCACCACCCTAAACTGTGCAGGCATATACTCGCCCCAACCATAATCATACTGATTTGAGGTATCACGGATTTCATTAAAAGCACCGTAAAACCATGATTTTTCCGAGTTGAGATATTTGTTGTTTTTTATGGCTTCGACATCTATCGTGGCGTTGAAATTGTCCGTTTCGGCAAAGTACAACTCTGTCTGAGGCAGGTTCTGACCCATGGAGCTGCCCGAAGATTCATTGATAAAAATCCCGGCATCCTGAAAACCGAAGGCACTAAAGCCTATATCCCACGCATCGTTGTTGACCTGTTTTTGGAAATCATCAGCCAGCCTCACAAAACTCTGCTTGTTGTAACCGGTGCCGGTGCTTATTTCCTGGTACGTCTGTCCCGACATTGCGGAAGCAAAAATCAATAAACCTGCTGTTGTCAATATCCTGTGCATAAGTATTAATATTTTTGGCAAAGGTATGGCTTAGTGCAGGTCGGAGATTCATTTGAATTGTAAAATGAATGTCAAAACTGTACTGCCTTTCGGCGAATAAAACCAAACTACCACAAGGCACTTCTAATTTTGAAACATATTTGAAGGCATGAAAAAAATAGGTTTAAATGATGATTGGTCACTATCTTTGGCGTCAGCAAATCAGACATATGAAAGGATATATCCTGGCTTTGGACCAAGGCACATCGTCCAGCAGGGCCATCATTTTTAACCACGCAGGCAACATGGTTTCTGTGGCTCAGAAGGAGTTCACTCAGATTTTTCCGCAGCCGGGTTGGGTGGAACACGACCCTGCCGAAATATGGTCCACACAGATAGGAGTGGCAGCCGAGGCCATCACCAAGGCAGGCATAAGTATACATGAGGTGGCGGGTATAGGCATCACCAATCAAAGGGAAACGACCGTGGTCTGGGACCGCAAAACCGGAGTACCCGTGTACAATGCCATCGTCTGGCAGGACC
The DNA here is from genome assembly GCA_029573365.1 of Bacteroidota bacterium. GTDB lineage: Bacteria > Bacteroidota > Bacteroidia > Chitinophagales > Saprospiraceae > OLB9. The sequence goes on from JAKQGD010000546.1 coordinate 8,323, forward strand.
GCCGTACTGCTGAATATTGCGACAGCCTATCCCAGGGCGGATATGCGGATAAGATACAGCAAAAGACCGGTCTGGTCATAGATGCTTATTTTAGTGCCAGTAAGCTTAAATGGATACTTGACCATGTGGATGGGGTACGCTCCAGAGCCGAAAAGGGAGAGTTGTGCTTTGGCACCATAGATACCTGGCTCGTGTGGAAGCTGACCCAGGGGCGGCTGCATATCACCGACGTCTCCAATGCTTCCAGGACCATGCTCTGCAATATCCACAACCTGGCCTGGGATGCGGATCTGTTGGAGCTGTTTAATATACCACCGTCTATATTGCCTGATATAAAAAGCTCAAGTGAAATATACGGACACACCCAGCAGGTGCTTACGGCAGCCAGCATACCTATCGCCGGCATAGCAGGTGATCAGCAGGCAGCCTTATTCGGGCAGATGTGCATCGACCCGGGCATGGTAAAAAACACCTACGGCACAGGCTGTTTTATGCTCATGAATACAGGCGAAAAGGCGGTCATCAGCCAGAACAGACTCCTGACCACCGTTGCCTGGCAGCTCGGCGGCCGCACACATTATGCCCTTGAAGGCAGTGTCTTTATCGCAGGGGCGGTGGTGCAATGGCTGCGTGATGGTATGCATATGATTCGCAGTTCAGCTGAGATAGAACAGCTAGCGGCGAGTGTGACATCCTCTGATGGAGTGTATGTTGTTCCGGCTTTTGCGGGTCTGGGTGCTCCCTACTGGGATCAGCATGCCCGGGGTACCATCACCGGCCTGACCCGGGGATCCGGAGCCGCACACATTGCGAGGGCCGCCCTCGAAAGTATAGCCTATCAAACCTATGATGTACTGAGGGCGATGGAGGCAGATTCGGGGATAAATATCGCCGAACTGAGAGTAGACGGAGGTGCTACGGTCAATAACTTCCTGATGCAGTTCCAAAGTGACATCCTACATTGCCGTGTAGTGAGGCCCTTGGTGACAGAAACCACAGCCCTGGGTGCTGCGTATCTGGCAGGTATAGCCACCGGATTCTGGTCTGGGGTTGATGAGGTATCCGGGCAATGGACAAAGGAAAGTTCCTTTGACCCATCAATAGACATCCAAACCAGAAGTGCACTTTATGACGGATGGTCAGCCGCAGTAAGGGCTGCAAGAAGCCGGTGACCTTTAATCACAACTCGTCAGGATGAAAAGGTCTCAGCAGTTGGAAAAAATAAAGACAACCACACGGTGGGATATGGTCGTCATTGGCGGAGGAGCTACCGGTCTGGGTACGGCACTGGATGCTGCAAGCAGAGGATACAAGGTCTTGTGTATTGAAAAATATGACTTTTCCAAGGGTACTTCCAGCAGATCAACAAAACTCATACACGGTGGAGTCAGATATCTGGAGCAGGGCAATATTGCCATGGTCAGAGATGCTTTGTTTGAACGCTGGTTTTTCCTGAAAAATGCACCTCAGGAAACCCGTACCATTTCTTTTATACTTCCTGTTTACAGCTGGTGGCGGTGGTTGTACTACGGTTTCGGACTCAAACTATATGATACCCTTTCGGGCAAATACAGCATCGGCAAGACGGAGTTTCTTTCTGCGGCAAAAGTCAAAGAAGCCATACCGGAAATCAAGACAGAAAAGCTCAAAGGTGGCATAAGATACTGGGACGGGCAATTTGACGACAGCCGTATCTGCCTGTCATTGGCAAGGACAGCCATTTCTAAAGGAGCCACAGTCATCAACCATATGTCAGCAGAGTCATTTACTTACTGCGATCACAAAATCGACGGCCTGGTAATGCAGGATCTGCTCAGTGGCGAACACCACAAGGTTAAAGCCGGCGTTGTCATCAATGCCACAGGGGTGTTTGCCGATTATATCATGCATATGGACAACAAAGAACACCACAATATTGTGGCTCCGTCACAGGGAATCCACATAGTGGTGGATAAAAAGTTTTACAACAGCGATGAAGCCATGCTCATACCACGCACCTCTGACGGTCGGGTATTATTTGCTGTTCCCTGGAACGGATGTGTCATCATAGGGACCACAGACGAAAAAGCTGACTACACTGACGAAGAACCACAGGCGGGCAGTGACGAAATTAAATTTGTACTCGATAATTTCAATAAGTACACAAGCCGTCACCTGTCTCCTGTAGATATAAAATCGGTATATGTCGGCCTACGGCCTCTCGTCAGGTCTAATAAACTCCTTCATACCGCAGATCTGATCAGGGACCATACTGTGTTGGTTTCAAAATCAGGTCTCGTAACTGTGACAGGAGGTAAATGGACCACATACAGAAAGATGGCCAGGGACACCGTAAGCAAAGCCACCAGGGTGGCAGGACTGCCTTTTCGAAGGTGCCGCACTAGAAACCTGCAGCTGCAGGCGGGGCCGGTAGCTGACCCGGGATTGCCGGCAGACATATTGCATAAAGACCATCCGTTTACTACAGCTGATGTGATCATGGCGGTAAGAGAGGATATGGCTTGCACCCTTGAAGACGTGCTGGCACGACGAATCAGGCTATTGTTTCTCGATGCAGAGGCCGCAGTACAATGTGCTCCTGGAGTATGTCGCATCATACAACAAGAACTGGGACACGAGGATGAATGGGTCGCAACCCAGCTGAATGCTTTTTATGAGTTAGCAAAAAAATATTTACCTTTACCAATGCAAAATCGGGAAATTTCCTGAGGTTTATGCGGTCATGTCCGAAAGTAAAGTTTTGAAAAGTGGACATATGACTGCAGAGCATCCAAAATTGCAAAACAAAACGATCGACATGAATCTTTTTCTCTCTGAGCTTATAGGCACAGCTTTTTTAATTTTACTGGGAAATGGTGTTGTAGCAAATGTTGTCCTGGACAAAACCAAGGGCAACAGCAGCGGCTGGACAGTAATTACTTTTGGATGGGCAATGGCAGTTTTTACAGGGGTGTTTATCGCCGCAAAAGGCAGCGGGGCACACCTGAATCCTGCTGTTTCTGTTGCAATGGCTATGCTGGGAAGGATAGGTTGGGTGACTGTGCCTCAATATATTGCAGCTCAGATGCTGGGAGCCATGATAGGCCAGTTGGTTGTGTGGCTGACATACAAAGACCATTACGGCCAGCACACAGATCATGAGGCAGTACGGGCTACCTTCTGTACATCGCCAGCCATAAGAAACCCAGTCTCCAATCTGATTACCGAAGCAGTAGGTACATGTGTACTGGTATTGGGAGTTCTTTTTATGTCGTCGCCCGCAGCTACGCTGGGTACTCTGGATGCCTTGCCGGTGGCTTTGCTGGTGCTTGCTATCGGCTTAAGTCTGGGAGGCCCTACGGGTTATGCCATAAATCCCGCCAGAGATCTTGGCCCGAGAATTGTACATTTTATTTTGCCATTAAGACACAAAGGACATAGTGACTGGTCTTACGCATGGGTTCCTGTTGCAGGTCCCCTGGCAGGAGCAGTGATGGCTGTGTTGATATTCAATGGAATTGCAGACTGAGCTGTCTTAGGGCATTAAATCATATAAGTATCATATGTACAACCCAAAACTCCAGTCCAAAATTCTTGAATTAGTTTCAGGAAATACGGATGTATGGAACGACCATCATGGAAGACAATTTATTTTGAGGCTTTCTGCCAATGCAGATTCTATCAGGGAATTGTACTCGGAAATCTATGGGCACAGAGAGGACGCTGACTTTTGGTTTGACAGCGTGTTGCAAACGATTTCTAATGCTCATAAGCAGAGAGCTCACAACCTCAAAGAGCTGGATAACCTCAAGTCGGCACAGGAAGGTTGGTTTTTATCTTCAGAAATAACGGGTATGAGCCTCTACGTGGACAGGTTCAGCACCGACCTCAGAGGACTGACTACCAAGCTGGGTTACCTCGAGGAGCTAGGAGTCAATTTTCTGCACCTTATGCCCCTGATGATGAGCCCCAAAGACGAAAGCGACGGCGGCTATGCTGTGTCGGATTTCCGCACCGTGGATTCTAGGTTTGGAAACATCGATGATCTGAGAAGCCTGGATGACATGATGAAAGAAAAAGGCATGTATCTAATGCTGGACATAGTGTTAAATCATACCTCGCACCACCATGAATGGGCCAGAAAAGCATCAGAAGGAGATACAAAATACCAGGAATACTTCTACATGTATGACGACAGGCAGATACCTGACCTGATGGAGAAAACCATGCCCGATGTTTTTCCTCACAGCTCTCCCGGCAGCTTCACCTTTGATAAAAAGTCAGGCAAATGGGTGATGACGGTTTTCAATTATTATCAGTGGGACCTCAATTACACCAACCCGGCTGTTTTTGTAGAAATGCTTGACATCATCTTTTTTTATGCCAATCTGGGTGTGGATCTGCTGAGGATTGATGCCCCTGCTTTTATCTGGAAGGCTGTCGGCACCACATGTCAGAACCTGCCTCAGGCACATACCTTGCTTCGCCTGATCAAACATTGTGTTCAAGTGGCAGCTCCCGGCATGGCATTGCTGGGCGAAGCAATAGTAGCACCTAAGGAGATTATGAAATATTTTGGATCGGGCAGATATACCGCCAGAGAATGTGATGTGGCCTACAATGCTACACACATGGCCCTGCAGTGGGATGCCCTGGCCACAGGAGACACCCGCATCATGCTGGAAGCACAGCATGACATATTGCAAAAACCCAATGGCACTACATGGATTACCTATACCAGGTGCCATGATGACATAGGTCTGGGATATGAAGATGCCATGATTTCTGCTGCAGGTTATGACCCCGGACTGCACAGAAGATTTATTAAAGATTACTATTCAGGAAGTTTTGAAGGGTCACCTTCAAAAGGGGCCTTGTTTGGTTATAATCCAAAAACCCACGATGCCCGAATCAGCGGGTCCCTGGCATCGTTATGTGGCCTCGAACATGGTCTGGACACTAAAAACAAACTAATCATCGACGAAGCTGTAGACCGAATACTACTGATGCAGGGCCACAGTCTGTTGCTGGGGGGTATCACCATGCTCTATTATGGGGATGAAGTTGCATATACCAACGATTACAGTTATTTGCATGATGACGGCAAAAGTTATGACAATAGGTGGATGCACCGGCCGCTGATCAGCTGGAAAAAAAACGGACTGCGTACTGTGGAGGGAACCATAGAAAACACCATCTTTTCCGGTACCAGGAAGCTCATAGATATCAGGCGGAAAAACAGGGTTTTTGATGACCATAACAACCTCATCTGGCTCCGGCCATACAATATCCATGTAGCTGGGTATGCACGTTATGATATAAAAACAAGAGTCTTTTGCCTGTTTAATTTTTCGGGACAAACAGCTTTTCTCACATGGCAGGCTATGCTCGATGTGGGTCTGGAAGTTGGCAAAAAACTACAGGACCTGTGGTCAGGACAGAAAATGAAGGCGGGTTCCGGCGACCAGACACTGGCTCTTCAGCCGTATAAATTTATCATACTTAAAGAGGAACTTATCTGATTCCCAGAATTTCTCTCATTTTGGTGGCAACCAGATCGTTGCCGGTATCGTTAAGGTGTACGCCGTCGTAAGTAAGAATGCCCTGGCTGAGATTTGAGGGATTGTGGGCAAGATTATACTCCATAAAGTCATGCCTGAAATCTACAAGCCCGGCCTTATTTTCAGAAGCTACCCTTCTTATCATTTTTGAATATTCATTGAGGTCCCCGTCCTGAGAATTGGAGTTATCTGTTTTTTCGCCTATGCAGGCTGGGGTGCAGCAATAGACTTTGATGCCGGCTTTATGCAGCTTTTGTACGAGACCACGGTACATTTTTTCGAACTTGTCGGCATCTGTTCCGGTACCCATGCTCGACTTATGCCAGACGTCATTGACCCCTATCCAGATAACCACAACATCAGGCTTTTTATCCAGAACATCGGCTTCCAGTCTGAAAAGCAGGTCATAAATCTTATTGCCACCGATTCCTGAACCAATAAGCTCAAATTTTCTGTCCAGGCCGTGTTTCTGGAGCATTTTATTTATCCTCCAGATATATCCGTTTTCACTAACACCCATCTCCGTGATGGAGTCGCCAAAAAAAAGGATCTTTTTGGGTCTGTCAGGCTGTGGTGACAAGGATAACAGCATCAGAAACGGAAAGGCTGTCAGAAACTTTATCATGGGTTATTCGATGATGGTGATGTCGCCAGTAAAGTTAAATGTTTCGTTGTTAAAATTACACCTTCCAGTTGCAATAAATGTATATACTCCCTGAGCCATCTGGCGTCCGTTGTACAGCCCGTCCCATCTGAAAGCAGGATCTTCGGTGTGGTACACCTTTTCGCCCCAGCGGTCAAAGATGGTGACTGAGAGCAATTCGGCTTCTTCTTCGGCATAGATAAAAAACTCATCGTTGACGCCGTCTCTGTTGTAAGGAGTAAATATATTGGGTATGTAAAATCCGGCCTTGCCACACTTGTTGATAAACCTTACGTTCACCGTTTCTTCAATCGAGCATCCATTGGGATCACCTACTGTGACTACGTATGATGTGGACTGTGTCAGGTGTTGCACTTCTGGCTCGGGACAATCCGTGCAGCTTAGTCCGTTGGAAGGTGTCCATTGGTAGGTATAGCCTGCATCAGGGTTATATTCGGCGTCAAGCAGGGCTTTTGAATTGGCATAGATTTCAAAAATATTTTCGGTGATTGCATAGTCTATTGGATCATATACAAAGACTTCCACCTTTACGGTATCATTTATACAAATACCTCTTTTGCCGATCACAGTGTATACAGAAGTGACCTCAGGTGACACTGTGGGGGGTGCGGTGTCAAGATTCTTTTTATCAGGCGAAAGCCACAGGTATTCCGTGGCATTGCCCGTTGTCCGGAGTATACACGATTCTCCATAACAGATGGTGTCAGCTTTGGCTTCGATCTCAGCTTTTTCGATGACGGAGATGAGGACGGAATCTTTAAGCACGCACATGTCTTTAACTGCCGTGAGGACAAAATACGATGTCGACTGAGGTGTTGATGTGGTGGCAAGCTGACTGGCATCGCTTATGGCCCAGTTGCCTGTCCAGGTTACATTTCCCTGACCTTTGCCGCTCAGACGGACAGTTTCGCCTTTGCAGATAAGCTGAGTGTCGCCGGCATCGATGCTGGAGAGGCTTACTACTTCTACCAGTACGGAATCCCTGTAAAGACATCCTGCATCGGAGGTCACAGATACATAATAGTAGCTTGTTTTCAATGGGCTTACCAGTGGGCTGAGGCAATCGGTACAGCTCAGGGTGGGGTCAGTTTTCCATATGGGCGTATTGACACCGGTCAGTGTAAGTCTGGTACTTTGTTTTTCGCATACGGCCACATCTTCCGTCAGAAAGTCTGGTATGCTTTTCTCCACCGTGACCAGGATGGAATCCTCCTTGCTGCAGCCATATGTGTTGTAGACAGTCACGCTGTACCATGTATCTTCATCAGGTGAGGCATAGGGCGATTTGCAATCGGTGTAACAATCCAGGCCTGCGTCGTTCTGGTCCCATTCGTACCGGAAAGCGGAATTAAAGTTTAGTATAGTGACAGGGATGCGGCTGTCTTTGCAGACAATGGTATCGCCCGATAACTCTAATTTAGGGCCTGCAACCGGTACTACAGTGACCTTTATGGAATCCCTGTTTTCGCAGCCCGACTGCGAAATAGAGTGCAGATAAAATGTTGTGGTTACAGCAGGTTTTACGTTGACTGTATTGCAATCCGGGCAATTGATCAGAGGATTTGACTCCCAGTTGAAATCAAAATTTTCTGAACCCGTGATATTGGCCGTAAGGTCGGTACTGTCACCTATGCAAATAAGTTTGTCATCATCCAGTTTTATTCTTGTATTGGGTAGAATTGAAACCGTTGTTGAATATTCGTCGCTACATCCTTTGTCGGTGATGGCTTTGAGATGTATTTTATACATGCCGATAGTGTCAAAAGTGTAAAGAGGGTTCTCAAGTGAGGAAGTATCCTTATCGGCAAATGTCCATACCCATTTTGTTATGTTACCGTATTCAGTGGTTGTATTGTTCTTAAAAGTAAGCTTCGTTTGTTCGCACAGCTTGTCATCAGCTGCCTCAAAGGTCACAGCCGGAAACGAAGCATTTTCAAAGGCTTTTTCCTTTCTGAGTGTGTCTACACAGTTGGTGGCTGAGGAGATCAGGGTCACCGTATAGCTACCATAGGTATTGACAGTAAGAGATGGATTTTCTTCTATGCTTTGGACGTTTTCCGGGCCTTCCACATTCCATGTATACTGCACAGACGGGGAGGTGGATACCGTTTTGTTTGTAAGGGTAAATTGTGCGGGCTTACCGCAATGGATGGAGTCGCTTACAGAAAAATCGGTGTTTAAACTGTTGACCTGAACCGGATCCACGGCAAAAAACCTCGAACATCCTGTGTCGTCAGTAACTAGGAGTTTGGGTACGTAGTTGCCCGGATTGAGGTATTGGTAGCTGATGGTATCACCCATGACGTTGCCGGTAAGTGTCTTGATTTGTCCGTCGCCAAAATCCCATATGTATTGGTAGGGTTTGTCAGATGTGGCCTGCAGACTGATCTCAAGGGGTGTGCAGTTGCCGGTCACCTCAAAATCCAGTTGTGCCAGCGGACCAGGCAGCGAGATATAATCCGACCGCATCAAGGTGTCCGCACATCCCGGGATCATCTCGGCTATGAGCGTAACAGGGTAGGTGCCTGGTGTCGTGTATACATGCGAAGGGTCAGCCGTATATGCATAGCCACTGTTGTCACCAAAGTCCCAAGTAAATTTTGTAGCATTTTTTGAATCGTTGTTAAATCCCGTAACCAGCGGAGGGCAGGGTGCCGTAACCGGATCTCCACTAAAATCAGCCACAGGGTCAACTATTCTGACTACAGAGGGCTTGCAAATCTTTTTGGAACAACCACGGGAATCAAACAACTCGGCACATACATCATATCTGCCTTCTGAGCCGTAAACGTGTACTGGATTTTTATCATTGGAAGACATTCCATCTCCAAAATCCCATGAGAAAGCATTGAGGTACGATGGGTCGGAGTTGACAGAAAACCTAACGGCCCTGCTTGTACATGAAAGGGTATCTGCAGTAAACTCAGGAATGAGGGTAACAGCCTGAAACTCCTTGTAAACCGAATCACGGCATCCCCAACTGTCCCTAACAGACAGTGACGTGGCATAAACTCCAGGATTTATAATGCCAAAAACAGGATCAGAAGCGGTAGTAAATGTATCAAGACCGGAGTAATACCACCGTCGTGAAATAATGGTTCCGAGGCCTGACACTGTACCATCTACGAGGGTGACACTGTCAGGGACACATAATACGTTGGGCACATCAATGACGGCCCTTATTTTACTGATATCTATGGTAGAAGGCGACTGGAAAGTGTCGATACAACCATGCCGGTCCGTAGCTGTGAGCACAGGGCTTGGAAGTTTGCCGCCGTCTGTGTATATGGCTGAATATTCGTCTGCAGCCTTTTGGGTAACCGTAAAATTGCCGGCTGTAACCATGGATGTCACTGCATCCTGCAGTTGAGTTTTTACATTGATTGCCAGTGGGGCACAACCGCTTACGGTGTCCAAAGTATAGGCTGCCTTCAGATCTGTAATGAAAATAGAATCAGCAAAAACATGCTCGCAGCCCGAATCGAAATTGTAAGAATAGTGGCTGAGAATATAAATGCCCCTTCCGGGGAAGGTATATGAAGAAAGCAATGAATCACGGATTGTATCGCGGACCGTATCAGAGAGGTGAACCACCCAGTACAGGCTGTCAGCACCCTGCGATTGGTTTTCAATGCCCAGGATACTGGGATTTTCGCAATCATAGGTGACTTCAAACTGGGATTTGGGTTTAAATACTTCTACCAGGTCGTCCTTGGTGATGCGGTTCTGACAACCATTGTGATAAGCAGTCAGTGTGATGTCAAAAGTACCTACATCCTGGATGGCGTATGTGGGGTTTTGCTCCATAGAAAATATGGTGCCTGTTCCGTAAGACCACACCCAGAAGTCGGCGTTGTCGCTCGTAAGGGCAGTAAAGTCCCGGGTAGTGACGAGACAATCATTGAGCGGAGCAACACTGAAATCCACCTCTGGAGGTGTACCTCCCTTTATAAATCCACGGCGGGTAATGGTATCGGTACAGCCATACTCATTTCCTACAATAAGTTTAAGGTCCCACACACCGGTATCTTTGACCATAAACACAGGGTTGCGGTCTGTGCTGGTAAATATAGCCGGATTTCCTACTTCCCAGTACCAGGAATTGAGAGGTACCACACTTGAAATACTATCGGTAAGCACAGCATTAAAGGGTACACAACCCGTATGGGCCCGGGCCGGGAGCATGGCTTCAAATTTGGCTAGGTCTATGTCTATGGTGTCAATTTTGCGGATACATCCTGAGGAGTCCTTGTATTGGAGGGTCACGTCATATTTGCCGAAGTTATTAAAACTGAGGGTGTGTCCCGGTCCTGTCAGCATAGTATCCACGCCTGTCCCACTGACGTTCCAGGTAAACTGACCAGAGAAAGAAGGCCCAGCTGACAGGCTTACATCCACAGGCACTTTACATGAGTACTGATTGGATATATCATAGATTACATCGGGCAGAGCCAGGACATTAAGGCAGGGCTTCACCACCATATCAGGACAATTGCCTGTAAACCTCTTGAGTTTAACAGTATAGCAACCCGCTGTCGTAAAGGTATGCTCAGGGTTAAAAAGTCGTGAAAAGTTTCCATCTCCAAAGTCCCACATTACCGAATCAGCCTGGAAGTTGGAAATATCTTCAAATTTTATGGTGTTACCGACACACAGGATGGTATCCGCCACTTTAAAATCGCTTTTTCTTTCGGTATTTACCAGGTTTGCAAAGGTCAAGGTGTCTGTGCAGGGGCCTTTTTTAGCTATAACCTTAACAGAAAATGAACCTGCCTGATTGTAACTGATATTGGGAGGCTGTACTCCGGAATAAGTAGTCCCATTGCCAAAATCCCACTGATAATCCACACCTTGCTCGGAATAAATGTTTGTAAATCGTACTATCCATGGATAGTTGCAGGTATTGATGTATTCCGCTCTGAAATCAACCCTGGGCGGTGTTGTAACAGAAATCAGGTCCGGCTTTGTGACTGTATGTTTGCATCCTTTGGCATCGGTAACCGACAGAGAGGGAGAATATTTGGATTCTGTATTATAGGCAGTAAGGATATTCTGCAGCGAATCTGTGCTTGTGATCAGGTTTGCCGATCCTCCTATGTCCCATACCCAACTGATGATAGCCCCATTGGCCGAGGTGGATTTATTGATAAAATTAACAGTCAGCGGACTGCAGCCAGATGTGGCATCTACAATAAAATCTGCGACCGGATTCTGATACACCTTTATTAGCTGGTCCTTGCATAGTTTGGAAGTGGCTCCCTTGGAAGTTTTGACCGTAAGGCAGATGGTGTAAGACCCCGGCTGTGAAAAAATACGGCCAGGATTTTGTTTAGTCGAAACGACACCACCCAGATCCCAAAGCCAGTCTGTAATCGTGCCATCAGTGACCGATGACTGGTCCAGAAAATTTACTGCAAAAGTGCCGCAGCCTTCCGTCTTGTCGACAAGAAACCCAGCTTGCACCTGGGCCATAATGCCTGATGATGCCACCATCAGCACCACAAGCCATGAGGTACTGAGAAAATTGATATTATAGATTGATTTAATCAACAGTGTCACAATTGGTTAATTTGGAATTTTACCGCATTGGGACGTTTCCTGTTGCAATTGTCACAGAATCAACTACTCATAGGATATGTGAAGATACGCAGAAAGCAGTTGAATATGCAAAAATATTATTAAAATGTAATATTTCTTACATTTAAAAAAACAAATAATACATCATTCGAAGTTTTTGTGTCGTCCGGGCGAAGCTGATAATACAACGATAGGATGGCACACAGATATCCTATCGGGGCCTGTTTAACCCAGCAGAGTTTCGCGGGCCATATCCAGGATTTTCCTGACTTCAGCAGCATTTGGAGCCTGGCAATACACCCTCAGCAAGGGTTCTGTACCACTGGCTCTGACCATGATAAATTCGTCATCGGAGATATAAAACTTATATCCGTCCGTATCCTCGGTGCGTATTACCTTTCGATCTCCGATAGATGTAATTTTGCCTGCCTTGCACCTTGCCATGACACCGTCCTTAATCTCATTGGTCAGATGCAGGTCGTCCCTGTCAAAATCAAAAGGCCCAACTTTTGCGTATACTTCGCTGATAAGCTGCTTGAGTGATTTTCCTGTCCTGGCCATAAATTCCATGATCATAAGACCTATCCATACCCCGTCTCTTTCCGGAATGTGGCCTTTGACTGCCAGACCTCCTGACTCTTCGCCGCCTACGAGCACATCTTCTGTGGTCATGATTTCGGCTATATATTTAAACCCTATTTTAGTCACCTCACATTCGAGGCCATACATTTCTGCCAGTTTTTTCATCTTGTCGGTGACCGAAAACGTGATCACGACCTTGCCTGTAAGTTTTTTGTATTCGTACAGATAATAAAGCAGAAGCAGCAGGATATGATGTGAATCGACAAATTTACCTTCTTCATCAAAAAGTCCTATTCTGTCTGCATCACCGTCATTGGCCAACCCCAGGCTGTATTTGCCGGAGTCTGCGAGCACCGATGACAGCTCCCGCAGGTTTCTGGCTATCGGCTCCGGTGCCTGTCCCATAAAAGAGGGATTAAACTCGCAGTGCATCAGCAGTGCATCAGGAAACAATCTTTTTATCACATTCTGGCCCGCTCCGTACATGGCGTCATATGCCAGCTTTATACCTGATTTTGTTATAAGATCCATATCAAACGATGCATAAATGTGGTCCATATACATCTGCTCAAGATCGACCACTTCTACCAGGCCCCGCGAACTGATTTCCTCCATAGAAGGAAACGACGACAAAGCTGTAGATGGAATCATGCCTTCTACTTCTGCTATATCTGATGGCACAGATGGTCCGCCATAAGAAGATTTTAGCTTGTACCCATTGTATGATGGTGGGTTATGTGACGCTGTTATCACGATGCCCAGGTCACTTTTGGTTTTTACCACGGCCAAAGAGACCATAGGTGTGCTGGCAAAGTTGTTGGATATGATACACCTTATACCAAAGTTACCCAATACCCCTACAACCGTCTCCATAAACATTTGTCCTCCAAACCTGCAATCATAACCTATGACGGCCTGTTTCATTCCTTTTTTAAGCATCCACTTGGCGGTGCCCTCGGTTACTCTTTCTACGTTGGCTATCGTATAATCTTTTGCTATGATAGCTCTCCACCCATCGGTTCCAAATTTAATCAGCGACATTTTCTTAATTGGATTTATGTCAAAGTTATGACATTTGACACATTTGCACTTTACCTGTAGCTTACTTTTTTCTTTGGATATTTTTCAAAAGCAGATAATTGGCTGTGTTTCAAACGATAATCGAGGCTTTCGCCGAATGGGGTTATTACCGTGTCCCTGGCAACCTCATCAACTTGCAGACAATAACAAACGCAGTTCTGAGTTTATTGTCTTAAACCAAAACCTATGACTGGTGTAATCCCGCAACAAAAGTTTTTTTATGTCTCTAAAAGTTGTTTCATTTGCAATGACTGACAGCCGTGATATTGATAAGAAGGATATTTTCATCTAAAAGGTTCTGTACCGGTGTATTGATTACCTTCTGGGCATGTATGCTCATGGTCATAAGTTTGCTTTTCAGCAAGTTTATGCTTACCATAGCTATGACAGCCCTTTTTGCTACTGCCTTGTGGAGTGCCCGTCAAAACTCTCTGTGGCAAAAATTTATCAATGACAGGGTGGCCCTTGCTTTCACGTCGGTTTTTATTTTATATCTGTTGAGCGGTATCAACAGTCAGAACACGACATGGTGGATGGAAAGGATGAGAATCAAATTGCCTTTTGCCATTCTGCCGTTTGCTTTTTGTGTTTTGTTTCCTTTGCCTCAGCGACTGTACCGCCTGGTTCTGGCTACTGTCGTGATGGGAGTATTGGCGGGAGCCGTATACTCGACCATTCACTATTTCCAAAACTCAGAAGCCATCCATGCAGGTTATAAAATCGCCAAAACCATGAAGACTCCCATGGATCATATACGCTTTAGTCTGGTAACCGCCCTGGCGACTTTTATAGCGTTTAATCTGTATGAAAAGCCCCTGGGACGTACACGGGTTGAGTCATATCTCTGGCTTGGAGCAAGTATTTTTCTGGCTGTTTTTCTACATCTGCTTTCTGTACGCAGCGGATTGGCGGGGTTTTATCTAGCACTTTTGTATATGCTCTTTCACCAGATAGCTATTGCAGGTCACTGGAAAAGAGGCTTGTTGCTTGCTGTGGTGCTGATAACTCTGCCGTTGCTTGCATACAGATATTTCCCTACCTTGCAGGAAAAGGCCAACTATATGCGGTATGATCTGGAGCAATACTTTACCCACCGCAATATATCCGGCTACAGTGACGGCGGCAGATTGCTAAGCCAGGAACTGGCCATAAAAAGCATCAGGGATCATATGTGGACAGGTGTGGGTGTGGGAGACGTTAAAGATGAGATGCACCGTTTGTATGAGCAATATCAGCCCGACATTCCACGTGAAAACCAACTCGTACCACATAACCAGTTTTTGTTTGTCTGGATGGGTCTGGGACTTCCCGGTTTGGTTGTTTTTTGTGTGCCGCTTATCCTTGTAGTGTTTGATTCCAAAAACTATCGTCATTTTTTATTTATGGCTGCCTGGATCATCACTTTAAGTTCATTTATGACCGAACCCGTGCTGGAGATACAGAGGGGCACGGGAGTGTTTATATTTTTTATCCTGTTGTTACACTACCAGCATCGGAGTGAGGCCCATGAAACTTAGTGTCGTTGTCATAACCCTCAACGAAGAGCACAACATCAGGAGGTGCCTGGCTTCGGTTCGCAGCATAGCCGACGATATCGTGGTCGTGGATAGTGGCTCTACAGACCGTACCTGTGGACTGGCCATTGAAAATGGGGCGAGAGTCATCTACCATAAGTTTGAAGGCCATATAGAACAAAAAAACTATGCCAAAGAACAGGCCATGTATGAATGGGTCCTGTCTCTGGATGCCGATGAAGCTCTCGACGAAAAATTGCAGGAAAATATTTTGCTGTGGAAAACCACCACACCCCTGTCAGAAGGGTACAAGATGGACAGACTTACAAATTTTTGTGGCAAATGGATCCGTCACGGTGGGTGGTATCCCGATTCCAAGCTCAGACTGTGGAACAGACACAAAGGTGAATGGACAGGTATGAATCCTCATGATAAATTTGAACTTTATGCTGCCGTTGAACCCGGAAAACTGGTAGGCAACATATTGCATTACAGTTATTATACTACCGAACAACACTTGCAGCAGACCATCTATTTTGCTGACATAGCTGCCAAAGCTGCCCACAAACATGGACTGAAGAGCCGATGGTGGCGTATATTATTTTCGCCTTTAGCCAAGTTTTTAAAAATGTATGTACTAAAGGCAGGATGGATGGATGGGTATTTTGGCTGGCTTATCGCCCAAAGGGCTGCCTACGGCACCTGGCTGAAATACACAAAACTGAGAGAATTGGGCAGAAGTAAGACAGATTAGCCGACAAAAGCTTTTAGTTGCAGCCGCATTTTTCACATTGTTCCACTGTATCAAAAGGGTAGGGGCCACATCCTCCCCAAATGAAAGTCTTGCATTTCTTTGATGATTTATCAAAAAATACCTTTGGTATAGCGGCATTACAAGGACCGGAATTATCTGTCATTTCACACTTAGACATTTGGCGGCAGTCGAGCACCACCTGTTCAGGGCCGGAGATACGTATCACATGACAGCAATCATGACCGATAATGAAAGCCTGTTCCAGGATGGGTACTTCCTGGCCATAGATATTAATGAAGGCTTTGAAAATTAACTGGGTGCCGTCTTTGGAAAGTTTTTTAAGGTCTCCGTCGTCAGCCACAACTATGTCATGTTGCCCGGTGACTTCACGTGATACCTGAAACGATCCGTCTAATGACCTGGTTTCGGTGCGGGAGGGAGTTACGTTTTTGCCGTTTTCATCTAAGATGGAAAGGTTTATTTGTGCAAAGACAGCCGTACAGACAATATCTGAGGGGCAGTCGGCTTCTTTTAACAGTTTGTTGCAGGACAGCAGGCCACAAATAGAGAGCAGGGTAAAAAAAGAGGCAACTTTCATGGTTTACTGTTTATGGAGTTCTGTGATTTCGATTTCGCCGGCTGAGGCGGTACAGGATTCTGCCAGATGATGGTATTTGATTTTAACGGACAGCGGAAAATTGTCATTAGCAGTCACGCCGAGGTTACCGTTTTTCTGATACCATTGGAAAACATCCCCTCCCTGATCTGCCGGTTTTACGATAAGGCCGCCGCAGCAGGCACACTTCCTGAAGTCAAAACCTTCGATGGTGGCCGTCACAAGACCGTTG
>JAKQGD010000547.1 GCA_029573365.1 Bacteroidota bacterium
TTTCTTTGGGACGGGATTTGCTGATGAACCTATCAGCCGCTATGAGTTCCAACACTGACTTTGGAGGAGTACACATATATCCCGGCATGGATGATGCGGGAAAAAAATATCTGCTTACCATACCACTGAGTGTGCAGGGCGTAGAGCTACCAAATGTGGGTAGTAAACTTGAGTTGAGTGCTAGTGACAATTTCATAGGTCCTTGCCCCAAATGGTGTGGCCTTGAAAGCCGGGTCGTTATACATAATCCGTAATAAGCCGCTTCCCGGTCGTCATGTAAGGTTTATCCGTGGAGCTGATTGTACTGGCAAGTTTGCTTGTAGGCTTTGGAAAATACAGATATTATTTAATGACAGTCACATCCCCTTTATAAGGCTTTATGGTTTTGTCTTTAAATTCGATTTCTGCAAACCACACAAAAACTCCTGGCACAACAAGCTTTCCTTGAAAAGTGCCGTCCCAGCCTGTTATCGTGTTGTTTGGTTCGATGTGCCGGGCATTGAACACCATATTGCCCCACCTGTCAAAAATCCGTAAATCTCGGATTTCATTTATTTCGCCATTAAAGGTATAAATGGTAAATTTTGAATTACCATTGGGGCTGCCGTGTGCTAAAATATTTGGGGCGACAATTTGAATATTTGACTTTAACCTGACTTTTATTGTGGCAGTTGCCAGACAACTTTTGCCATATTGAATTGTCAAAGTATATTCTGTTTCTTCTTGAGCAATGGTTAATGTAGGGTTCAACAGCGATTCAGTGGTAAAATCATCAAAACGTAGTCCATTTGTGGATGACCAGAATACCGTATCTATATCTTTTATATCTAAACCTTGTAGAGTAACATTAATTTTCTTTTCTTCGCCTTCTGTCAATTCTAGAAAAGTAACGGTCTGGATTACCACCGTAGGATATGTCGGAACTTCGAAAGTCTCAATAGACGTGCAACCGTTGACATCTGTTACCAAAAGACTATAGACGCCAGGTGGGATTTCGTTCACTATTGTGTCTGTAAAAAACGTAATGCCTCCATCCAGTGAATATTTCAACTCTATTTTTTTACCGCTGTGAATATTTAGGCTTCCCATGTTTTTATCACACAAGGGCGGTTCAACATCCAGAACCACCTCAGGTGTAAGGTATTGGGCTGTTACAGTAAAACTTTGCTCAACATAACACATTTTCAAATCTGTGACGGTTACGGTATAGGTGCCTCCATCCAGGTTGACCAGATCCTGGTTGCTCGTTCCGTTTGACCAAAGGTAGGTGTAGGAGCCTGCAGGAGCCACCGTGATGTCGATGCTTCCGTTTGGCGAAAGGCAGGAAGTATTGGCCGCGGAGGTACCAGAAATGATAAAATTGGTCCCTTGATTTACCACCGAGGCAGAGGTGGTTGCGGTGCACCCGTCGGAGGATGTCACGGTTACGGTGTACGTACCCGGAGGCAGGCCGGAAATATCCTCGGTGGCGGCACCGTTTGACCAGGCAAAGGTGTAGGTGCCGGACGGACTTACTACCAGGTCAATGGCTCCGTTGCTGTTGCCGCAATCGGCATCCGAGGTTGTGGTTGTAAGTGACAGCATGGTCACATTGTTTGCGACGACATAAGCAGCGGAGGTGCTGCATGAGTTGGCATCGGTCACCGTGACGGTGTAGGTTGCTGAGGCAAGGTTGGAGATGTCCTGCGAAGTGGCACCGTTTGACCAAAGGTAGGTGTAGGATCCTGCTGGAGCCACTGTGCATCCGCACAGAGGATTTGAGACAGTGACCATTGCATACAAAGGCAGGATCGCCCACCACGACAGCACGGGACATGCAGGTGTGATCGGTGAGGGAGATGTGCAGTGGATGACCGCGGGCTCAGGCATCCTGCACAAAGAATACCACGAAGAGCAGTTTTCCAGGTCAGGAGGAGATTTCCAGATGGTGCAGCTTTGGGTCAATCTTCCTGCCAAAGACAAAATGACACCTCCCGGTTACCAGGCCATCCTAAACAGCGATATACCCAAGATAACCTCAGCAGATGGCAACACAGAGGTAGCGGTCATTGCGGGGCAGTCAGGCTCCACCTCAGGTGCGGCAAGGACCTTTTCGCCCGTAGAGGTTCACAATATCAGGATGAGCGAGGGAGCCGTGTTTACCATCCTCTCCAAGCCCTCATATAATACCGCCATACTATGCCTGAGTGGCAGGGTCATGGTCAATCAAAATTCAAGTCTGGCACAAAACCATTTTGCTGTATTTGAAAATGAAGGAGCGGAAATTCAGATTCACGCAGCAGAACAATCCACACTTCTGTTTCTGAGCGGTGAGCCACTTAACGAACCCATAGTGGCCCATGGCCCTTTTGTCATGAATACCCACCAGCAGATATCAGAAGCCATCTCAGATTACAGGATGGGAAAGTTTGGGCACCTGGAATAACCTGCTGACGACAATAATAAACACAGCACAGAGTGTCTGGTATATCACAAGGATTTTGTTAGCTTTGTCAGACATATAAGTGAGGTCATGAAAGTTTGGATTTTTTTGTTTTTTGTTGCTTTCAGCAATCTGTATGAGGTTTGCGGCCAGATAGCCGATGCCCCTGACAGAAAAGAGGGTGAAGGGCCCTTTGGCCGCCTCATCATAAGGGGTGTTACTTTGATCAACAGCACAGGAGCTCCTCCCATAGGTCCCATGGACATCGTCGTGGAGAAAAACGTCATAAAGCAAATTAAAAGTGTAGGATATCCGGGGGCACCGGTCAGGGACAATGACAGGCCGAAAGCTGGCGACAATGACAAAGTGCTGGATTGCACAGGCATGTACCTTATGCCC
>JAKQGD010000553.1 GCA_029573365.1 Bacteroidota bacterium
AATTTCTGATCAACCTACCGCTGAAAAATTGAAAGATGGATCCCCTTGTTCTACACAAACTGGTAATGGGGACACGTTTGTTAATCTATATTCTCTTCTCAAGCCTGGATACTCCAACGGCGGAACATGGACACAAATTAGCCCAGCAACCCCTCAGCTAACAATACCGGTTACAGGATTAGTTGATTTTGTAGGCCTGCCTGTCAATTCTGTTTTTGGGTTTAGATATACCGTATCTGCTTCAGATCCTTGTCAGGACGCCGTAGCCGATGTAATTGTCAATGTAAAGGATTGTAATTGCCCAGATACAGAAATCAATTGTCTAAACTGTAAGCTTTGTAATGACGCTGGTTTGCTCGATCTCACCACTACCATAAATAATCCGACTACTATCGGTACAGGCACTTGGTCAGTGACAGACCCAGATGGTAACAATATTACGCTTGTCAATGGTATCATCTTAGATGCTAAAGACCTTGCTCAAGGCCCATATAATGTTAGGTACACCTTAAATCCTGCACCTTCCGGAAGTTGTCCAAAGTTTGATGAATTTGGCATTACCATTGAAACGAAGGATGAGGCAGTTATTAAGCCTGATACTTTAGTGTGTAACGGAGACCAAGGTATAACCTCCTTTAATTTATCATCAATGTTCCTGTCTGGTGCCAGTGGACAATGGTTTGATGCTGATGGAACTCAAATTTTAAACTATAATCTGTCAATTGCAGGTTTGCCTGAAGGTACAATGCTGAGCTATACATATGTTATTGACAATGCAGATCCCTGTCTGGACAACAGCTACCCAATTGTCATAAACATCACCGCAAACTGCAATTGTCAATCTATCAATCTGGGTACCATACCTGAAATCTGTACCAATGCCGGCACCCTCGACCTCAAGCAATTTAGCGATCCGAAGCCGGGTACCTGGTCAGCAGCCAGTCCGGCACTGGTTATCACCAATGGTGTACTGGATCTGACTAACGTACCTGCAGCAGTATACCAGCTCACGTACACGCTTACCAACCCTGAGCCCAACTGTCCTACAACAAAGACGGCCAACATTACGGTCTCTAATCCGAAGTCAGCAGGAACAGCCAGGGGTGCAGAATTTTGTGTCGGGGCTTCAGACAAAGTGAAACTTTTTGACAGGCTTGACGCGGAAGACGGCGGAGGAATATGGTCCATGGTAATGGGGAACTCCACTGGATTTAATGCAGATTCAGCATATTTCGAGCTCACGGGTGTTGTACCTGGCACCTACGTTTTCAAATATGCCTTTGCCAATCAGGCTCCATGTCCAAACGACGAAGAGGAGGTGACCATCATCATCAATGATCTCCCTGTTGCGGATGCAGGTACAGACAAAAACATTGACTGTACAGTGCAGACAGCTGTCCTGGGTACAGACAATACATCTGCGGGCACAAACATCCTGTACGAATGGAAACTCGATGGCGTAGTGATTGCCACCACCAAAAATTACACGGCCAATCAGGGCGGAGATTATACACTGACTGTTCAGGATACTTCCACCAACTGTTCTGCTTCAGACATAGTCAAAGTAATCCAGGCTGACGATCTGCCGATTTTTGACGTAGATGTAGATACCATAGCCTGTTTTGGCCAGAGGGCAACAATTACGGTGAGCAACATAAGAGGTGGACAGACTCCTTACCAGATATCATTTGACGGAGGAACCACGTATGGTACTACACTTGTGGCGTCAAACCTCAGGGCCGGCAGCTACAAAGTCCTGGTCAAAGATGCCAACGGCTGTGTGAATGACCAGCTTCCAGCCATCGTCATAGTGGAGCCGCCATTGTTTGCCGTCAATCTGGGCAATGACTTCATCCTCAAACTGGGAGAAGACTCACTGCTTACCATCAAGGGTCAATACAATGAGGCCACGGCACAGAGCGTCACCTGGAAGGCCAATGGACTGGAGGTAATTTCTGCCAAAGATATGCCTGAACTGGCAGTAGCCCCACAGGAGGATACCGAGTACGAGGTAACAGTGGTCAACCAAAGCGGATGTATTGCTACAGACAACCTCAGGATATCCATACAGCGGGTCAAGCCCGAATGTGTGCCCAATATCTTTACGCCCAATAACGTCGATGGCAACAACTACTTCAGCATCAACTGCGACGAGGTAGACCGTGTAACCAAATACAGGATCTATGACCGATGGGGCAACCTGATTTTCACCGGCGAAAACCTGCTTACCAGCGAGCCACAAACCTTCTGGGATGGCAAGTTTAAAGGCAAGCCTGTAGTGCCCGGAGTTTATGTATACTACTTAGAAATGCTCTTTAAGGACGGCAGCACCGAAAAGCGTGGAGGTGACGTGACCGTACTCAGATAACAGACCCAGGTCTACATAAAAAGAAAGGGGCGGCAAAATTTGCCGCCCCTTTCTTTTTTAATCTTACCACCCTTGCTAATCTGGCAGGAGAAGCACTGGGATGTTGGAGACAAATAACTCAGAAACAGAATGTGTCTCAAAAAACAAGCGTTCCAAAAAGCTGTGCTTTCTGCCTACCATTGCTAAAATACCAACATTGTTGTTGTCAACAAAATGTTTGATCTCCATAACCGGGTCACTTCCCGGAATTTCTATAATCTCATCCACAATACCTGCAAGCATACCTGTATTGGCATTAAACTTTATTTTCTCCCCGTTCTTGCTGACATGTATGACATCAACACTGACGCCTGGCGTCTTTTTCATTTCCCTGAGCAGAGCTATAGAGTGCTGATTTCCAATGCCATGACTGTCCAAAGCCAGAAGTATTCTGTTGCCATCAAAACTCTGTCTGGAAGCAAATGGTATAGCCAGAACTGGGATGGTCGATGATTGAAAAAACTTGCGTGTAATACTGCCCATAAAAACATTGGCCATACTCGAACTGCCTTTTGTACCCATAACAATCAGGTCAATACCCGATTTACGGGCATAGTCAAGTATAGAGACACTGGTATTGCCCTGTACTACTACGGTCTCAGGCTCAATGCCTGTAGTAACGAGGGGTTTATATTTGCCGGCAAAATATCTGAGGTCATCAGTGAGTGCCTCCTGTATCTTCTCATCAAGAGACCTTAAAGCCCCGGTCACGACAGGCACCTTGTAAGATGCTATCAAAACCAGACCTGCGTTTAAGGCATTAGCCAGATGGACACCGTATTCAGCTGCATATTCAGCATTGGCAGAAAAATCTGTAGGACACAAAATCTTTAACATAAGTACGAGTTTATAGATTGTAAAAAATTATTTTTTGTCTGAGGGCGGGTTTTCTTCCAGCACCATCACTGGAAGATGGATGCCTTCTGCTGTAGTCAGACTGACTGACCTGCTGAAAAGCGAATTGAGAAAACTTTTTTTCCTGTGCACCATTACCAACATATCTGCCTTTTCGAAAATCGAATAATCAACGATAGATTGCACTATGTCGCCACCGTATATATTTTTGACTTCAAAGGCAAAATCTGGTTCGCGGTGTTTAAAAACTTCTCTGATTACAGCATCACGGGTACTGTCTATGCTTCGGTCATCTTCCTTGACGTGGATAAAATCCGTGCTCGCCTTGAAAAAAGAATTGAATTTTATATATCTGTCAATGGATTCGTCAAAATCCGTGCTGTCATCGATGGTGTAAATCACCTTCTCGGGCTTAATCCACCTGGTATTTTCGTGAATCAGAATCACAGGGCACCTTGTCTGCTTTGTCACTATGGCCGAAGTGGTACCAAGAACCCTCTCGATTAGGCTGTTACTGTCCCTGGTGCCGCATATTACGTAATCAAAACCCTGGTCATTGGCATAGTCAGCAATGGTAAATCCCGCCACCCCAAACCGTACCTCAGCTTTGCATCTAACTTTGTCTTCGTCTTTTTCCATCCTGGCAAAGTACTGGTGCACAAAATCTGACAACCGCCTTGATGCTGCATCGTGAGACGCATCCATGGTATCTAAAAACATCGAGTCAGATGTGGCAAAACTTCCATTAATCACATGCAAAACTGTCAATTCCGCCTTCATAACCTCCGCCATTTCTACCGCATAATTAAATGCAGAAAAAGAAACTTTTGTAAAATCCAAGGGAACTAAAATCCTGATCATCGCTGTATTTTTATTTATTTCAAAATTAATTAAATACTTCACTCATTCTAGATGAGTAATATTACCGCCCGGTGTGACCTGTGTCATTGGTTCTGAGTCTCCCACCCCGTTTTGGGCAGGTACCACAAGTTTTATCGTTTTTGACGAATATTTAGGTGCGTTTATCTAAGTCTTAGCCTTTTCCCATCAGGACTTTTATTATTTTGCATATATTTACTGCCGATAGTCTTATGATTGTTTTTATAAAAATAATATGGGAAAGCCTGGCCCAGGCCATGGGTTCTTTGAGGAGCAACAAACTCAGAACCTTTCTGTCACTATTGGGCATAACCATCGGTATATTCTGCATTATAGCTGTCAAGTCTGCCGTAGATTCGCTCCAGTCAAATATCGTGGATGGATTTAACGAACTGGGAAGCGATGTCATCTACTTAGATAAAATGCCCTGGAACGAGGACCCCGGTCAGAATTACTGGAAATATGCCAAAAGACCTGACCCATCGTATGACGATTATAAAGCTATTAAACACAAATCCAAGCTGGCAGAATCTACGGCTTTTACCATCTTTACTGGTGGACGCACCATCAAACATCTTTCGTCTGCAGTTTCCAATGCTTTTATCATGGGTTCTACTTTTGAGTATGCAGCATTGCAGAATATGAAAATTACCGAAGGCAGGTATCTCACAACCCTGGAATACGAAAACGGAGCAAATAAGGTAATCCTTGGATACAAGGTGTACAATGAGTTATTTCAGGGCATTGACGGCATCGGACGCGAAGTCAAGCTTTTTGGCCAGGATTTTCAGGTCATCGGTTATCTGGAGTCCGAGGGGGACAATGCGTTTAATTTTCTCAATTTTGACGATGTGATATGGATGGGTTTTAACACCATTAAGAAATATGTAAATACGAAAGATGAATCCAATGTGGGCCGCATGCTCAATATCAAGGCAAACAAAGGTGGAGATCTCCAGGAACTTAAGGGTGAAATTGCCTCAATCATTAGGTCGGAAAGAAGGCTCAGGCCCATGGAAAAAGATAACTTTTCGCTCAATGAACTCTCTCTTCTTGCACAGGTCCTGGACAATGTCTTTAAGGTGCTCAATATTGCTGGATTTATCATTGGCATCTTTGCCCTTGTGGTGGGAATGTTCAGCGTAGCCAATATCATGTTTGTTTCCGTCAAGGAACGAACCAGCATTATCGGCATCAAAAAAGCCATAGGAGCCAAGCGTTATGTCATTCTTATGGAGTTTTTACTGGAAGCCATCATACTTTGTGTCATAGGGGGTATCATAGGCCTGGGCCTTGTTTTTATTACCCTCAAGCTCATATCCATGGCCATACCCTTTACCATGTTTATGTCTCCGGCCAATATGCTCATAGGTGTACTGTCCTCAGTGATTGTGGGCATCATAGCGGGGATTCTTCCCGCTCTCAAGGCCTCAGGCATGGATCCTGTAGAAGCCATCAGAGCCTGACAACCAGAGGCAGGGGACCGGGTCACCACCGTTATTGTTGGTTTTAATATGGCTTTACGCCAATAATTTTTTACCTGAAAACATACATTCAGTCCTGAAAAACTTTATTTTTGTCATGGAAATACCGAAAATATGTACAATCTCCTGAAACTTGGATCCTTGTTTTGTCTTCTGCTTACGGCAAATGTTATGTTCAGCCAAAATGCTCAAACCGTAAAACCAAGGATGATCGTGGAAAATGTCTATCAGGACATAGACCTTCCCCTCCTCCAAAAAGTAATGGGTCAGACTAAAAACTATACATTGATGGATGTACGTACGCCAGAAGAGATTGCCAATGGGAAAATAGGCAATGCTCTGGAAATGGATATCAGAAGGCCAGATTTCAGACAAGAGCTGGACAAACTGGACAAAAATAAACTTTACATAGTGTATTGTCACGCCGGCGGCAGAAGCACCACCGCTTCAAACATTATGAGGGAGTTAGGATTCAAGCAGGTGTATAACTTCACTCCCGGATACCGGGTATGGCCAAAGGAATAGAATACTCGGTAACCCAGGTTACAGGGTTTTTGTGTAGTTCGGATTAATTTTGTACCGGAATAATTCACATCAAATAAAACAAAATTTAATGAACACAAAAATTCTCTTTTTCCTCTTGTCAGGCCTTTTATTTTTAGCTTCCTGTAAACCTAAAGCAGAAGAATCAGCAACCACCACAAACGAGGCTCCAGCCGAAACCACAACCCAGTCTGCCGATACACCCACAGACGTGGACATCAATATGGCCAGAGGTCTTATTGCCGGTAACCCTGAAATTGTCCTCCTCGATGTCAGGACACCGGAAGAAATCGCCAATGGAAAAATAGGCGAAGCCGTGGAACTGGATTTTACAGACGAATCCTTCAAAACCAAGGTAGAAAATCTGGACAAAAACAAAGAATACATCGTCTACTGTGCAGCAGGTGGCCGCAGTGCCAAAGCTGTAGACATGATGAAAAGTATGGGCTTTAACAGGATACACAATCTGCTGGGCGGATATACTGCCTGGACAGCCACCAAATAATTTAGCACCGTCCATTTTACTTATTGACTCCTGAATACTTCATGGAGACGCTATTGTATATATTCATTCATACATAGAAAATTATTTTAATTGTGCTTTCGCAAATAGTAAATGACTTTATAAACGGCACAACAGGATATGCCTCCTATCTTTTCCATGAAATTATCCACCCTTCGTGGCATAATTATTTCTACTGGCTCATCCTGGTTTCTGCATTTTTTTTCGGCCTGGAAATCGCTAAACCCTGGCGTCAGGGACAACCCACATTCCGGAAGGATTTCTGGCTCGACTTTTTTTATATGTTTTTTAATTTTTTCCTTTTTTCTCTGATCATCTACAACGGCATTTCCATGGTGGTGGTACATTTGTTTAATGATACCATCTTGGGCATGACAGGCTTTGACCTTCAGGCTTCAAATCCACTCAACGGCCAGCCTATGTGGCTCATACCACTTATTGGCTTTGTGGTTAGAGATTTTGTGCAGTGGTGGGTACACAGGCTGTTGCACAGGGTTTCCTGGTTATGGGAATTCCATAAAGTACACCACTCTGTGGAGCAGATGGGTTTTGCGGCTCACTTGCGTTACCACTGGATGGAAACGATAGTCTATAGAACTCTCGAATATATCCCGCTTGCGTTGCTGGGCATCGGGTTGTATGATTTTTTTGTAATCCACATTTTTGCACTGGCCATAGGTCACTATAACCACAGCAATTTCCAGGTCAGCGGACGTGTAGCAGGAGCTTCCGTAGGTGGGTTTGTGGGTTTTATCTCAGTCATGGGACTGGCTGATATCCACTTTGCGGATCATTACAGTTTGCTGCAAAAGTCAGGAGTTTTGCTGGGTGCAGGACTGGCCGGATACTTCCTCCTCGGCCCTGTGATGAAAAAATTATTCAACAGCCCCGAAATGCATATCTGGCATCACGCTTACGATCTGCCCGAAGACCGCAAATACGGCATCAATTTTGGAATTTCGCTGGCCATTTGGGACTATATCTTTGGTACGGCAGAGATACCACACAACGGCAGAGACATTAAGCTTGGATTTCCCGGAGTCGAAAATTTTCCTTCAGACTTTATCCACCAGGCATTTTACGGATTCAGCAAAGAACAGTGATAACCATATAAAGAGTCAATTATTTTTTAATATTTCATTTTTCGGCAATGGTTGTCTAATTTTGTCCTGTTGCTTTTTTGGGCGTCACAACTTAATTTACTTCAGATGAAAAAAGAATGGTTACTGTTTATACTATTGATTCTAAGCCTGAACATTCAAGCTCAGAAAAATGTATATTTAAAAATCAATCACCTGCTGGGGGATCAGGCGTTTGCATTTGAGAAAAAAACCAAAAACAACCTGGATCAGGAATTTAATTTTACCAGGCTGGACTATTTCATTTCCAATATAAAACTGTATCACAACAACGGTGATTCCATATACCTTAACGACCTCTACTTGCTGATCAGAAACAACGAACCTGTAAATCAGCTATTGGGCAATTTTAATGTAACGTCTCTGGATTCCATTTCCTTCTATATAGGAATTGACTCTCTTAACAACCATGCCGACCCTACCCTCTGGCCGCCTGATCATGCCCTGGCTCCAAAAACACCGGATATGCACTGGGGATGGGCCTCAGGCTACCGTTTTGTGGCCATCGAAGGCAACAACGGTCCTGACCTTGCATTTCAGTTTCAGGTACATGCCCTGGGAAACCATCTTAAAAAAACAGTCAGACTCCCTCTAAATGGATTGTCGGGACAGGGTGATGAAATAAACATCACTCTGGATGCCAACTACTCAAATGCAACTTACGATACCAATTTCAATAAGCTGGTCTTTATCCACGGATCTACCAAGGAAGCGATCAATGTCATGGTCAATTTTGGTAAAAGGGTCTTTGCGGTTTCTACCATATCCTCTGTCTCAGAGGTAAAAACGGACCTCCTGAAAGTCTTGCCCAACCCTGTAACAGGCGATGTAGCAACCATCGACCTAGGAACGTCAGAGCTTGAAAAAGCCGTCTTGATCATTCAGGATATGTCAGGAGCCGAAGTCGTTTTTAAAGACAATCTGCAAAGGATAGTGCAGGTACATCTGCCGGCAACGGGCATGTATATCGCAGAAGTCAGGGCAAATAACAAACTTCTGGCCCGGGGCATCATCATAAAACAATGACACCTTATACATGAAACTCCGGCTGAGCATTCTGGCTGCTGCTGTCGTTCTGATGTTTGGGTGTGTCAAAGAAAACACCCCCGAACCGGAGAAGGAATTTGTTTTATCAGCCCTGGTGATTCCTGCCGGCTTTCCGCCAATGAACATACCTGCGGACAACGCCTTTACCTCAGACAGATGGAAGCTGGGTAAAATGCTGTTTTTTGACAAAAGATTGTCTGAAGACCACAGTGTGAGCTGTGCCAGCTGTCACCAGCCCCGATTTGCCTTTGCCGACGAAGTGTCAGTCACACCAGGTATCAAACAAAGGTTAGGGACCCGCAATGCCCCTACGCTGGCAAATGTCGGCTACCTACCCTATTTCATGAGAGAGGGCGGCGTTCCGACCCTCGAAATGCAGGTACTTGTTCCTGTGTCAGAGCCCCATGAAATGGGATTCAATATAGTGCTGCTGGCAGAAAGACTGGCCAGGGATACATCATACCTTTCATTGGCAAACAAAGCCTATGGACGCACCATAGACCCTTATGTGATTCAAGGGCACTGGCGTGTTTCGAACGATCGATTATATCGGGCGAAAGCCGGTATGACAAATACCTTGCAGGAGACACCGGAGCATTGTCATCAAGAGAAGAAGA
>JAKQGD010000559.1 GCA_029573365.1 Bacteroidota bacterium
TGGCAGTTCTGGCAGTTCATGCCATTGGAAATCTGTGCCACAGAACCCTTGGGACCGAGATATTTTGCAGTATGCATGATCAGCTCCCTGCCATATTCGATTTGAGGATACAAGGCTGACGATTTTACTGATGCCGGGTCAGGTGCCACCCAAAAACTGTTGGTTTCAGGAGTGTATTTGATCTGAACAGAAAATTTATCTGAATCCTCAGGAACACTGGCTGCAAAACTTATGGGAAGCAAATCATTGGATTTGTTAAAAATCTGGTATCCTAAAAATAGAATGACTATGCCCAGAATTATCAGCAGATACAAAACCGAACTCAGATTTCTGAAAAGATCCGGTTGCCTGTTGTCTCCCTGATTTAACATATTTGTTTATTGAAATGTCAATGGGGTAATTTGTCCCTCACAAGTCCATACACCCAGGTACCGGCAAGTGCACTTAGCAGAGTTATGATGACTACAGTTGCACCGGTTCCCAGTTGGGCATACAAAGGTCCCGGGCAAGCACCTGTTATGGCCCAGCCTAATCCAAAAAGAAGACCGCCGAAAATCACACCCTTGTTGTAGGGTTTCACATTGACTACAATATCTTCGCCGTATATAGTTTTGATTTTGAATCGTCTGATTACCCATAGGCTGATGGCTGCCACTACCACTGCACTTCCTATTATGCCATACATATGAAAAGACTGTAGCCTGAACATCTCCTGTATTCTGAACCATGAAACAATTTCGGCCTTTACAAAGACAATACCGAATAGAAAGCCAGCGATGATGTATTTGACATTATGGTACCATCTGTGTTGTAGTCTGCTTTCATTTACTTCGATGGCATCCAGCTCGCGGACTTTTAAGTCCTGCTCGAATGCTGCTTTCTCCTGCTTGTTGTGATATACTTTATCGTCCATGGGATATTACAGGTTTAAGATGAAGGGAATTAGTACATTGGCAGCGAAGAAACCACCTGCCATAAAACAGACGGTGGCAATAAGTGCTGACCATTGCAATGCTGCCAGACCGGTGATGGAATGTCCACTGGTACAACCATTGGCATACCTGGTGCCAAAGCCTATCAGGAAGCCTCCCATTACTATCATTAAAAATCCTTTGAGAGAAAGTAGGCTTTGCCAATTGACTACATCTGCAGGGACCCAGGCATTGCTATAGTCTGTGATGCCATAACCCGAGAGTTCTGTCCTTAGAGCTTCGCTGATGACGATAGGGTCAGGATTTGCTAAATAAAATACAGAAAAAATACCACCCAGCACGACACCTCCTACAAAAAGAAGGTTCCATATTTCCTTTTTCCAATCATATTTGAAGTAGGAAATACCGGCAGGTATACAAGCAGCACACATGTGCCGCAGCGAAGATGAAATGCCAAACGTCTTGTTGCCAAGAATCAGCAACAACGGCACGGTAAGTCCTATCAGCGGACCGGCTACATACCAAGGCCAGGGCCTGGAAAGAATCTCTATCATTGACACAATTGTTTGATTTTATTATTGGGTGAATAGTTATCCGGTATATTTAGCCACATTGTCCCATGAACCGGCGTCCGTTACATTGGTGATGCCGTTGGCCGAAAGCAAGGATTTTACCTGGCTGCTCCTGGCTCCACTTCTGCAAAAAACAACTATTTCCTTTTTGTCTTTAAACTTTGACAAGCTGGAGCCAAGGCGGTCGAGAGGAATATTTACAGCACCTTTGGGATGACCCTGGGAAAATTCTGCGGGCGTCCTTACATCCACGAGAAAAGGCTTTTGAGCAAGTACCTCCTGCAAATCTACCACAGGGGCTGATGAAAATAATGATTTCAAAAATCCAAACATCTTATTTTTTTAAATTTTAAATTAATAGAATGTTAAATGCAATCAGACCACTCCCTGAAAAGGAAATGATCTGATCACATCTTTTCAACAACAAAAACAAAAAACTATTATCAGCAATCAATATTACTTGGAAAAAGTCTTGGACTGACAGATGTAGTCGGTACACGGAATAGTAGTATTCTGGATAGCCCTGTACCCCCCGTCCACTTCAGAAAAATTCCGGTAACCTCTGGCCTGTAAAATACTGGCTGCAATCATGCTTCTGTAACCTCCTGCACAGTGGATGTAAAAATGCTCAGAAGGGTTGATGTCCTTGATCCAGTCATTGATGTATGCCAAAGGCATACTGTATGCATTTTCTACGTGCTCTGCGTTGTATTCTACTTCACGCCTGATATCTATGACCTTGTCCTGGCTGACATCAACGCTGGAAGCAAATTCGTCAACAGTAATTCTGTGAACAGTATCGACTTCGTGCCCGTCTTTTTTCCATGCCTCAAAACCTCCTTCAAGATAACCCAATACATTGTCAAAACCTACACGGCTAAGTCTGGTCACTGTTTCCTGCTCACGTCCGAGGTCTGTCACGAGGATGATAGGCTGATTGACATCTACTATCAAGGCACCTACCCAGGGAGCAAAGTCGCCACCCAGGCCGATGTTGATGGATTGTGGTACAAAACCTTTGGCAAAATCAGCCGGATTTCTTGTATCAAGGATCATAGCATCACTGGACTCAGTAACGGCCTCAAGTTGATTTGCTTTTATCGGGGTCAGACCTTTGTTTAGCACGTTGTCAAAACTGGTATATCCTTTCTTGTTCATCGCCACATTCATTCCAAAATAACCAGGAGGCGGAGCGAGACCTTCCGTCACTTCCTTTACAAATGACTCTCTGTCAGGTTGCTTGAGTGCATAGTTGACTTTTTTCTGGTTGCCCAAAGTATCAACGGTTTCTTTCATCATGTTTTTACCGCATGCTGATCCTGCACCGTGACCGGGATATACGGTTACATCATCTGAAAGGGGCATTATTTTATTTGTGAGGCTGTCAAACAACATACCTGCAAGACCTTCCATGGTGAGGTTGGTAGCTTTTTGTGCCAGGTCAGGCCTTCCAACATCACCTAAGAATAATGTATCCCCTGTGAAGATGGCAGTATCCTTGCCATTTTCATCTTTCAACAGGTAACAACTGCTCTCCATGGTGTGGCCCGGAGTATGAAGTACCTTGATGGTTACATTTCCAAGTTTGAACTCCTGACCGTCTGTAGCAATGATGGCATCAAACTCCGGATTAGCGGTAGGTCCGTAGATTATGGGAGCACCTGTTTTGGCACTCAAATCTACATGCCCTGAAACAAAATCTGCATGAAAATGTGTTTCAAAAATATATTTCAATTTAACGCCGTCTCTCTGTAATCTTTCGATATACGGAGCTGACTCTCTCAGCGGGTCTATAATTGCCGCTTCGCCATTGCTGGTAATGTAATAAGCCCCCTGGGCAAGACAACCGGTATAAATCTGTTCTACATTCATTTGTGATAAAATTATTTAATCTGGCACAAAGTTAAGGAGTACCTGCAAAAGGGATTGTAACCAAAGTTACTCTGACCCAGTTACGAGTTAAAAACCAGTTCTTTGGCAATTATGTAGATACCCATAAGCAAAACAAACCAGCCAAAGATAGGCTTCAGCTTCTTGCCATCTATTTTCTTTGATAAGAATATACCCACAAACAATCCAACTGCCGCAAAGGCCGTAACTTTAAGAATGAGATTCCAGTCGATTACGGTTTCAGTGCTTTCGCCAAAAAACCCGATAAGAGATTTAGCAGCTATAATAACAAGGGATGTACCGATGGCCTGTTTCATAGGCAGCCTGGACAGAAGCACCAAAGCAGGAATAATCAGAAAACCACCACCTGCACCCACGAGACCAGTTATTGTCCCTACTAGCAATCCTTCAAGCAAAATCAAAGGATAATTAAATTTTCGCGGCTTATCTTCATCTTCCTCGTTGCCGTTGCCGGATTTTATCATGCTGTAAGACGAAACTATCATCAGCACAGCAAACAGGATAAGGAGAAATATATTTTTAGTCAGGGTAAAGTCGCCCATCTGCAAAATGGTCTTAGGAATGGCTGGAACCAGATATGCACGGGTAAGAAAGACGGCAACGATGGATGGCAGACCAAAAACCACGGCAGTGGGGATATTAACAAGTCCCTTTCTCAGATAATCCAAGGAACCCAAGGCAGCAGTAAATCCAACTATAAAGAGCGAATATGCTGTTGCGGCCACAACATCTACAGACAAAAGATATACTAAGACCGGTACAGTAAGTATACTTCCGCCGCTCCCAATCAAACCCAATGATATTCCGATAAGGACGGAGGCTGCATAACCTAAATACTCCATATACGCTTATTTTGGGGCCAAAGATACGTTTAAGGCAGGTAAGTAAATGTAACAATAGTCACTTCCTTTAGGTTGTAGATGGTAATGACAAAACTACAGGATGTTTTTCCAGATACATTAAACGACTGTCCAGGGGCCCCTCAACAATATCATATGGCACTTCGAAATTCTGCAAAAAAGTTACATGAACATTAAAAAGTTTATCTCTGTTGTGCGGGTTTTCACGCAATGGGTCGTACTCCCATGGTATGTCAGGTTTGCAGACAAAATAATGATTTCCTCTGTTTTCCAACCATAAACGCAGCAGGTCGGAGTCAAATTCTCCATACTTTATCTGATGCCAGACGAGGATGTTTTGCAAGTCAGTATCACAGCATATGTGACCTCCAGTTCCGGCTATAAACTTTTCTTCCCACAGTTGCAGCAGTCCCATTTCCCTGACATCCTGCCGGGTATAGTCAGTACCTGAAAGGGCGAGGTATTCTCTGGAAAACTCCCTTACCAAAGTAAAGGGATGTTTTCGGCAAACGGCCTCAGCAAGAGTAGTCTTGCCGCTGGATTCCGGACCTGTAAATACGATTTTCATTAAATAACGGAACAAGACAAACTTTTAATTGGTTTTAACATAGACATGAACACCGGAAAGTGGGATTGAAAAATATTTCAAATAAATGTTATTTTTGCGACTTATTCGTAAGGAATGAAAAAAGTAAGGTTGGAAATAATGGCACTTTCGCACAGTGTGACACAGTCTCACAATTATGCAGTAGTGCTCGGTGAAGAGAACGGCAAGAGGAGGTTGCCCATAGTAATAGGAGGATTTGAGGCACAGGCCATAGCCGTAGCCCTTGAAAACATGACACCTAACAGGCCTTTGACCCATGATTTATTTAAACATACCATGGACTCCTTTGACATAGATTTAAAAGAGGTTATTATAAACAATTTGCTCGATGGCATCTTCTATGCTCAGCTGATATGCGTACAAGACGGAAATGTCATGCAGGTAGATGCCAGAACCTCCGACGCCATAGCCATGGCTGTAAGATTTGGGTGCCCGATTTACACCTTCGAATTTATTATGGATAGTGCCGGTGTCATACTGGAAGACGAAGAAAAAGTAGAAAAATCGGCGGTAAAACCCAGGGCAACATCTGTAGAAGACATGAGTATCTCAAGCCTGGAAAAGCTACTGGAAGATGCTCTTAACAAGGAAGATTACGAAAAAGCCGCCCAGCTGCGTGACATCATAAGCAGTAAAAAAGGAAACGAGTCCTGATCTTTTCGGTCAATCGATATATACTTCTACTATGACCAGGCTGAGTGTAAACATCAACAAAATAGCTTTGATCCGCAATTCGCGGGGGTCAAACAAACCTGACCTGATCAAAGTGGCTCAGGACTGCGAAGCGTTTGGGGCACAGGGCATAACGGTACACCCTCGTCCGGACCAGCGGCACATCAGGTATGCAGATATTCCAGAGCTTAAAGCTGTGGTTACCACAGAATTTAATATAGAGGGATACCCAACTGTTGAGTTTATGGATCTCGTTCTGAAAAACAAGCCAGACCAGTGTACGCTCGTACCTGACCCTCCGGATGCACTTACTTCTGACACAGGTTGGGATACGGTCAGACACCTTAATTTTCTCAAAAATGTGGTCTCCAGACTACACGACGCCGGTATAAGGGTAAGCCTTTTTATCGACCCTATCGAAGAAAGACTGCACGCTGCAAAGGCTACAGGGACGGACAGGATAGAATTCTACACAGGGCCTTACGCCCATGATTATAATAGTGACCGCACCAGGGCAGTAGCACCATTTAGGGCGGCGGCAAAAATCTGCAATGAAACTGGTCTTGGCATCAATGCTGGACATGACCTCAATCTGGCTAATACGCGGTTTTTTAAAGATAATATGCCGGAATTACTTGAAGTATCCATAGGACATGCCCTCGTCTGTGATGCCCTATACTTTGGTCTTAAAAACACCATCCAGATGTATCTCAGGGAATTGTCTTGAGAGCAGTTTCCGTTTAAAAACCCAACTCGAGGGTAAGCAAATAATTCCTTCCTGCCTGCGGGTAATAAAAATTTTCGGTAATCCTGCTACCGTAAATATATGTATAGGTATAGCCGTTGGCCGAATATTTCGAATCCAGAATATTGTTGGCAAAAAGAGATAATCTTGAAGATTTCCAGTATCTGGAATTAACAGCAAGTGCCAGTCTTACATTATGGTAGCTATATGGCTTGATACTGCGTCCCGGATCTGATGTGTTGTCCAGAAATTGTTTACCTGCATACCTGACCATCCATTCGGCTTCAAGCCGCTCAACAGGTTTGTAAACCAAGACTGCATAGGCTGTAAAACTTGGCGAAAACGATATGTCCGTATTTGCATGGCTGACCAATACCCTTTCAAATCCGTTTGTATAATCCGCTACTACTTCTGTAAACTTGTCAATCTTATTGCGGCTGAAGGTAGCCTGACCGAGGACGGAAAACTTTTTAGAAATCAAAAACCTCGCACTTGTTTCCAACCCAAGGCGGTAACTGTCAGGGACATTTATTCTTAGAGGGGCTCCTACATCATTGAGATCACCGGTAAGAACGAGCTGGTTTTTGTATTTCATGTAGTACATGTTTGATTCGAAGACAATTCTTTGTGTTGCCCAGCTGAATCCCAGTTCCAGGTCGCTCATTTTTTCGGCACGGGGCACCATGGCGCCCTGATGGTCTACAAAGTCACTTCTTACAGGCTCCTTGTGTGCCAGGGACCATGACATAAAAATTCTGCTGTTTTTTACAGGGACGTAGTTAAAACCAAATTTTGGGTTGAAAAAGGAATTTTGGTAGTCTATGGCTATGCTCTGCTGGTCATTGTCCGTGCCATCTGATTTATAATGAATAAGGCGTCCCTGCAGATCTGCTGTAAGTGTAAAGGCAGTGGCTGGCTGGTATTCCCATCTGATGTATGCTGACATATCTTTCTTGTCGCTATTAGAAAGATAGTATTTTCTTTCCTTGCTAAATCCGGGCGGCAGGTCATCGATTCTGATCAGATTGCCGTAATGATCCCCCAGATAATTCATTGCCGTAACGCCACCTTCAGTTTTGAGTTTACCGTTTTTGCTTACCAATGAAAAATCAGCACTGGCACCGAGGAGGTCATTGTCGAGCCATCTTTGTCTGACCAGGTTTGTAGAGGTAACCGGTGTACCTGAAGCATCGAGATAATCCGGTATCAGATAAGATGCCGGGTTATCACCGTATCGGTACTCTTCAAAGTAACCTTTGCCCATGGTATAAAATGCCGTAACCTTCGTCCTGAGCCTATTATTGATGGCCAGCGAATGTATCAACTGCAGATGATTTTGGCGGTAATTATCGACCTGATTTGGATAGGTATAGTAATTGTATTGCCTGCCTGAAGAAAAAAGATTTACTGAGTCAGTCGTCGATTTGTAAATAACCCCAAGGTTGTTATAATAATGTGTAAAAAGCCCTGCAGTATCCCCGGTGAGCTTCGCTTCAGGTACGCCATACCAGGCCTGATATGTCACTTCTCTTCCACTGAAAACATTAAACCTCAGAGACGACTTTGCTGTGACCCTGGCTGCCGAAAAATAAAGTGAACTTAGGTCTGCTGATGCCCTGTCAATGTATCCGTCGGACTTTACTAAACTATATCTTCCTTCCACAAAACACCTGTTGTTTATAAGCCCTGAACCCGCACTGACACTCAATTTTCCGATACCAAAAGAGCCGGCAGATGCGGATATATCAA
>JAKQGD010000583.1 GCA_029573365.1 Bacteroidota bacterium
AGTCTGTGTGGGGAACCATGGCATTATGCGCTGGATTGTCGGGTAATTCCTTTTTCCCCCAGAAGTAGATGAAAACAATGCCTACGATAGTCACTGGTAAACCTATTGGCGCAAAATCCAATAAACCATAACCTTGCAGACCGCTTTCCACCAGCAGTCCACTGGCGATGATATTTGTGGAGGTGAGCAGGGTCGCCATCCCACCCAAAATGGTTGCATATGCCAACGGGATGAGCAGTTTTGAAAGGCTGACCCGTGTTCTCTCTGCGGCTGCCAGGACTGCAGGCAACAAAACAGCTGCGACAGCGATGTTGTTCATGAAAAGAGAAAGCAGCGCGCCAAAAATCATCACAGAGATCAGCAGGGTCGAGCCTTTTTTACCACCGATTTTCTGAAGCTGGTCACCTATCAAGGTCGTTACACCTGCCTGGCGCAGTCCTTCTGCCAGGATAAAAATCGCCAGCACGGTGATGACTGCCGGGCGGCTGAAACCCGAGAAGGTCTCTTCGAGGGTCAAAACACCAGACAAACCCAGGCTGAGGGCGACCAACAAAGCCACCAGGTCAGCTGAAAATTTTTCTGTCAGGAAGAGCACGATAGCAATGACAAGGATGATTAAAGTGATCGTCATGAGAATTATTTTAACCGATGTTCTTGGCGTTGGAGTTATATAAGGGTAAAAAATGAAAATTAGATTTTAAGAATGCTAATGAATGCCTGCTTTTCAGAAACTGCCTGGTTGTGTCGGTTTATAGCTACTCATGTTATATGGGGAGACCGATAAAAACATATGTAGTGGAATGTCTTGAAACCCTCCACTACAATCTTGTTGCACTTGCCTTAATCAGGCTTTCTGTAAGAAGACCTTTAAGAATGCAGTGAGAGTAAATTTTTGGCCAGTGAGCATGGTCTGGGTCTTGAAAAGCTTTGCAACACCCCGAATGACCAGGATGACAGTAACCAGCAGCAGGATTGCTGCCAGGATAGGCTGCCAGATGGGAATTTTGGCAGCTGCCAAACGGGTCATCATGCCTACGGGTGAGGTGAGAGGAAATATGCTGATAATTACCGCCAACAGTCCATTAGGATTGTTGA
>JAKQGD010000654.1 GCA_029573365.1 Bacteroidota bacterium
TAATCCTTGTAAGCCTCAGTTCTGTGTCTTTGGCGGTCTGAAAGACATGTAATTCCAGTGTTTTTTGCCCTATAAGGCAATTGAAAAGCCCTGCCCAGGACATCAACAAAATGAGAATGAATTTTAAAGTGCTCATGATTATAATTTTTAAAATGTCACTTCCATACGTAAGTACTGGCTGATCCGGGTCCCAGCGTGGCATTAAAGGCTCTGCTTCCAAATCTGACACATATCTTGCGTGGTCCCAGGCTCTCATTAAGTACTACAAGCACTTTTTTGCCATCCGGCCTTACAAAAGCAACATTGGGCAGCGATTCCAGCCACGTAGAACCAATACGTACTGATCCGGCAGTCACGGCCTTTGTCATCTGTCCGATGATATAATAACTGACATTACGCTGATAAGAATTGCCGTCGATG
Organism: Bacteroidota bacterium; assembly: GCA_029573365.1. Taxonomy (GTDB): domain Bacteria; phylum Bacteroidota; class Bacteroidia; order Chitinophagales; family Saprospiraceae; genus OLB9. The sequence goes on from JAKQGD010000654.1 coordinate 421, forward strand.
GTGATGGCACCCAAGCACAGGTTACAGCCTCCTGGGGTGTGAGGCCCAAATGTAGGGTCGTTGGCCAGGTTCCATTCCAATGCCACGGTGCTCCAGTTCCTGGTGCTTCCTATCATTATATTTTTAATATGCCAGATAAAGTCCTGCCCGAAAGATGAGTTGCCTCCGGTCCATTGCTCTGTAAAATACAATTTTTTGTCAGGATGGGTCATGTGCATTTCTGTAAGGGCATTGATGTCTCCACCATACAGGTGAAAGGCCGACCCCTCGACGTATTGCCTGGCTCCAGCATCAGCAAGTACTAATTTGGGATAGTCTACCCTGTCACAATTGTGGTCATAAATGATGATCTTGGTTGTGATGCCGTTGCTCTGAAACTCAGGTCCGAGGTGGTCTCTAACAAATTCCGCTTGTTCGGAAGCGGTCATAACCATACTTGGGTTGTTGCCTCCGTGCAAAGGCTCATTCTGGACTGTAACCGCATCAACTTTGATTCCGCGTTTACCCATCTCCTGGATATACTTCACAAAATAGCGGGCGTATGTCTTGTAATGTTTTTTTAGCAGGCTTCCGCCAATGGAACTTCTGTTGGACTTCATCCAAAGTGGGGCACTCCAGGGAGAAGCCATAATCTTTATATCCTGACGAATGGCCAGAATCTCCTTAAGCACAGGTATTACATCTGAAGTATCCTGGGAAAGTGAAAAGTTTTCAAGCCCGGGATCCTCTGCGTCACCGGGAAGATCACAATAGCTGAAAACGGACTTGCTGAGGTCCGAGGCCCCAATGCTTAAACGGAGGTAGGAGACACATAGACCAGACTCTGTGCAATCAAAAAGTTCCTTCAACAATGCTGCTCTCGACACTGCGTCCATATCACGGATGAGGCAGGCACTACCTCCGGTCAGCGTATAACCAAAACCGTCAATAGTCTGCAAGGTTTCTGTGGTGTCAATAACGACGGAAATATTATTATCGTCAGCAGGACCCATATTAATAACTGACCTGGTCAACAGTTTCGTCTGGTCTCTGCCTGTGGTCCATGAAACCACCTCCTGGGAAGCATTTGTGTCGTCCTTGACACCTTTGTCATAACAGGACACCAGACTAAGTGACACCATAAGTGCCTTGATTAAAGGTTTGCTAAATATACAGTCATGGTCACTCATGGTCAGTATCCCGGATTTTGTGTTAATTTCTGATTTTTATCGAGTTCAGACTGAGGAATAGGCCAAAGCAACCTGTTTTCAGTCAGATGATAACCGTATGATGTGCCATTGGGTCCCTTTGCACTGTTGATTACTTCTATGGCCTTTCCGGTCCTTTTCAGGTCCCACCATCTGTGTCCTTCAAATGCAAGCTCCAGCCTTCTTTCTTTAGCGATGAGGGTGGCAACTGCATCAGCAGTGGTGGCTGAAACGGAAGGCAGTGCTACCCTACTCCTGATTTGATTGACAAGAGCGAGTGCACCTGCAATGTCACCTCTGGCATTAAGCACCTCGGCCTTAAGCAGAAGTACGTCAGCGAGCCGGAAAAAAATGTAATTCTGGTCCGAGCCTTCGGTAAACTTTCTGTATTTATTGATAAACGGATATTTAGTCTGCGGCCACCTCGAATCCGACCATTTGCCTGTGACATCGAGGAAGATGATTGAGGCACTTTTTCTTATTTGGTCTTTCTGCTCATCAAATGCTCCCACAAGATCGTTACTGGGCAGGTTAAATTTTTTCCAGTCAAGCCCTCTGAATATTTTAACTCCCCAGTTTCCGTCACTTGCTCCTCCGCTGTAATTAATCTCGAAAATAGATTCCGCAGTGTTTTCAGCACTATTATTCCAAAGATCATTGTAATTAGGCATCAGCGAATATCCACCTGCAATTACATCATCACAATATTTGCCAACCTTCTCCCAGTTTACCGGTGTAATTGTAGCATAGACCTTGGCAAGCATGGTATTGACTGCTCCCCTGGTAACTATGCCCTTGTGTTCAGCAGTGGTTTTTACGTTAACCAAAGCCGTCTCAAGGTCGCTGATAATTTTTTCATATACATCCTCTTTAGGATTTCTGGCAGGAAACAACACAGGATATATCTCATCCAACTTTTCGGCACTGATGGCTTTTACTTCCTTTAGCTGAAGAGGTACATCTCCCCAAAGTTGAACACACTGAAAATACATGAATGCCCTGATAAATGAAGCCTCGCCGATAATTTCCTTTTTTCTCTGATCAGTAATTTGTCCTGAGGAAAGGTCGTCGATGTTATTAAGGATGGTATTTGTCTTTCCTATTGTCGAATACAGGTATCTCCAGTCCCTGCTAACATTGGAATTGGTGGCATCGATGGTGTAATCGTCTATTTGGAAATTGGCTGGGTTGTCTCCACCTGCATAGGCATCATCTGACTGGGCATCGCCATTGACAAAATAATCAAGCTGGTAATATTCGTTTTTAAAGTCTCCGTAAGCCGCTCCGAGGGCTGCCTCCACTTCGTTGGCCGAATGGAAAAACACAGAATCCGCAGATGTATTGGTTACAGCCACACCCTGTGATTCTGGTGTAAGTTCCAGAAAATCATTGCACGAAAGTGCCACAAAAGTTGTGATGATGATGATGATGATATATAAAAATCTATTTTTCATTTTCCTGTTCGTTTAATTGATAAACAAATCAAAATTGTACATTAAAACCTGCAGTAACTGTGACGGACTGCGGATAAGTACCATAATCAACGCCTAGAACAGTCGAACTGGCACCAAAAGCGTTTACTTCGGGGTCAAACCCCTTGTATTTGGTAAAAGTAAGCAAATTTTGTCCTGTAGAGTATAATCTGAGGGTTTGTATTCCGGCTTTTTTAAGAAAACTGTTTTTCATATCATACGAAAGTGTCAGAGATTTTAGTCTGACATAAGAGCCGTCTTCGACAAATCGTGTGGAGTTGTAAACATTAAAAGTATTGCCCCCTCCGATGGCTTTAGGGATATCAGTAATCCTGTTGTCGGGTGTCCAGCGTCTAAGGACCGCCACAGACTGGTTTTTACTGTCAAACATACCTTCCAGGTCTATCCTTGTTGCGTTAAACACGTCATTGCCAACAGATCCCTGGAAGAAAAAACTGAGCGACCAGTTACGGTACTGCACCGAATTAGTAAGACCGAAAATAAAATCAGGTTGTGCATTGCCTATGATGGTGCGGTCTCCAGGATCGAAGATGCCATTTTCGTTTAAATCCTTGTACGTCAGGTTGCCTGTTTCGGGGTTGACACCTTCAGACACATAACCATAAAAACTCCCCAAAGGAAGCCCGGCCCTGAGTATGGTCACATCCTGATTGTTTGAATAAACTCTGCCAAAATAGTAAACATCCGTGTATTTCAAGGCTGTTACCTTGTTGCGGTTAAAGGAAATGTTGAAATCGGAAGACCAGCGAAGCTTTCTGGATGAGTTGTCAATATTAATGGTTGTAATGCTGATGTCTAGACCCTTATTTTCTATATTTCCAGCATTGGTCTGTATGGAGGATATGGGCAGGGAAGTAGAAAGTTGTACATCGAGCAATACATCCTTTGTCTTTTTAAGGTATGCGTCAGCCGTCACCCCGAGTCTGCCGTTAAACATTAGCAGATCCACACCTATGTTTGTCTGGTCGGTGGTCTCCCATTTGAGGTCAGGATTGCCGTAGGTTACCTGTACCGCCGAAGGTCCGCTCAATGGAGAGGTAGCCATCCTTCTGTAATAGTTGATGAGCCCGTATCTTGCGTATTCTGATATACCCTCCTGGTTGCCGTTGCGTCCCCAGCCGGCCCTGAGCTTGAGATCGTCAATAGCTTTGATGTTATTCATAAATGGTTCTGCAGATATCCTCCATGCAGCTGATAAAGACGGCATTGTGCCCCAGTGTTTGGCCAGCTTTGAGGATCCATCTCTTCTCATAGATGCCGTAAACAGGTATCTGGAATCGTAGTCATAGGTGATACGTCCGAAAAACGACTGCAGGGCCCATTCTCTTTTAGCACTGCTGGCTGAGATGCTATTGGCACTATTAAGAGTTGTAACGGAAGTGTTATCAGGAAAATCAGTACCTCTGATGTAGCTCTCATTGTATTTTTGTTTTTGGGAAGATGTACCAGCGAGGAAAGAATAATTATGTTTACCTGTTTTACGGGCAAATCTGAGTGTGTTCTCTGAAAGCCAGTTAATAATTCCCGATTTGGAGGATACTCCCAGGCCGTGCTGGTCCCTGCCATAATTGGTCCGGAAAGGATCGAGATAATAATCGTAAGCATTGTTGCTGAGGTCCGAGCCAAAATTGGTCTGGAAACTCAGGTTTTCCGTAAAATTTATTTTTGCATTGATATTTCCAAAAAGCCTCACATTCCTGGTCGATTCATCGGGTCCTTCCATATATGCTATGGGATTTTCCCACGAGGGCTGGAAAGGATTTGGGTCGTATTGTCCGCTTCCGTCACGTTTGTATACAGTCAGAAAGGGTGGCGTATTTAAGGCACTTAGTATAACTCCTCCACGACCTGAGCTGGCATTGTCCTGGGTATTTTTAGTATTTGTAAAGAGAACGTTCACACTTGTTCCTACCGTCAGCCACGACCTTACGTTGTTGTCCAGATTGAGTCTCATCGAGTACCTGTCAAATTTAGACGGACTGATGATTCCGTTGTTCTGCAGGTAATTTGCAGATAGCATGTACCTCGACTTTTCGCTGCCTCCGTTAAATGACAGCTGATAACTGTTGTTTTTTCCGAGGCCATAGATTTTATCATTCCAGTTGGTATAATATGTCCATGATGGATCCAATGACCCCGGAGCTATTTCTTCCATCAGGTCCCTGTACTTGCGTGTACTGAGAACATCGATTTTATGATTAATAAATGATATGCCATTATATACATTAAACTGAATACTTGATTCGTTGACCTTTCCTCTTTTTGTTGTTATGAGCACTACACCATTGGCTGCTCTGGCTCCATATATTGCTGATGAAGATGCATCCTTAAGTACAGTCATCGATTCGATGTCAGCGGGATTAAGGCCCCTGATATCAGCAGTTGGAAATCCGTCCACAACATACAGTGGTTCATTTCCCGCCAATACCGATGTGGCTCCTCTTACCCTTACAGAAATATCACCCCCTGGTTTTCCTGAAGGTTGTACCACCTGAACACCAGCAGCTTTTCCCTGCAGGGCTTCAGAAGCTGAAACCATAGGCCTGTCCCTGATGGCATTTTCGTCCACCACGACGACTGCCGAGGTCAGTTCTTTTTTCTTCTGAGAGCCGTATCCAACTACAACCACATTCTCGAGGGTTGTAGACTGTTCTTCCATGACCAGGTCCATAACTTTGTTTCCATCGACATTCACTTCTTTTGTAGCAAATCCTATATAGCTGAAGACCAGAGTGCCAGAAGACACATTAAGTGTATACCTACCATCCAGATCTGTGACTGTTCCTACCGAAGTGCCTTTGAGGGCAACGTTTACTCCAATTAGTGGTTCGCCACCTGAGTCTGTGACCTTGCCAGTAACCTGCCCTGAAGCAAAAATGGTCCATGACATCAGTAAGATGAAATTGAATATTTTCAT
>JAKQGD010000015.1 GCA_029573365.1 Bacteroidota bacterium
AGTTTATATCATCATCCTTCCGGCCATGGGTATTGTATCAGAGGTCATGTCTGTACATGCACGTAAACCCATATTCGGATACAGAGCCATGGTATATTCCATTATGGCAATCGGATTTCTTTCATTCATAGTTTGGGCACACCATATGTTTATGGCAGGAGTCAATCCATTCATATCCAATTTCTTTGTCGTATTCACTTTGATCATTGCGGTGCCATCTGCAGTCAAAGTATTCAACTGGATTACTACCCTGTACGGAGGTAACCTCAGGCTCAATACTCCCATGCTTTTCAGCATAGGATTTGTGTCCATGTTTATATCGGGCGGTCTGACAGGTATCTTCCTTGGCAATTCAGCCATTGATATACAGATGCATGACACTTATTTTGTTGTGGCTCACTTTCACATTGTAATGGGAGTGGCAGCATTTTTCGGCATGTTTGCCGGAGTATACCACTGGTATCCTAAGATGTACGGCAGATTTATGAATGAAACCCTGGGCAAGATCCATTTCTGGGGTACCATCATCTCCGCATATGCCATCTTTTGGCCTATGCATTATATGGGTATGGCAGGCGTACCCAGGAGATACTACTCATTCGATACATTTGATACATTCAGGCATTTTACAGAGATGAATAAATTTATCACTGTATTTGCCATTATTGCATTTTTTATCCAGCTTGTTTTTGTAATCAACTTCTTTTACAGTATCTGGTACGGTAAAAAAATGAAGACAAAAAATCCATATAACGCCAACACCCTGGAGTGGACAACACCTGTCGAACCTATCCATGGCAACTGGCCGGGAAATCTTCCTGTGGTCCACAGATGGGCTTATGATTACAATAAGGACGAGAGAGAATTTGTACAACAGCATATTCCGCTTGCCGACGGCGAGATTGGAGACCATTGATTTTTGTAATAATTAATAAAGAAGCCTTGCAGCAAAAAAAGACATATGTGGCGGTAGCTGATGAGCGGTCTTTCCTTGCCGGAAAAATCGCAGACTATGCCATGCTTGTCAAAATGCGGCTGAGTCTTGTTGTGGTGTTTTCCTCCGTCCTGGGATATCTGATTTCTGTGGGGGACAAATTACTCGTAAATGACCTGGCTGTACTTGTTGCAGGAGGTATGTTTGTGACTTTTGCAGCCAATGCACTGAATCAGGTGCTGGAAAAGGATTTTGACCTGCTGATGGCAAGAACTGCTAACAGGCCCGTGGCTACCGGACGAATGAAGTCTTCGGAGGCTGTCTTGTTTGCAGGACTAGCCTGCCTGATGGGTATAGGTTTGCTGGCCACTCTCAATCCGCTTTCTGCATTACTGGGCATGATTTCCATGGTGATTTATGCCTTCGTGTATACACCGCTGAAAAGATACAGCACAGCTGCCGTAGCCGTCGGTGCCGTGCCGGGTGCCCTGCCTGTACTGATCGGAGCGACAGCAGTTGATGGCCGAATTACAATGATGGCTGTTTGCCTGTTTGTGATTCAGTTTTTGTGGCAGTTCCCGCATTTCTGGTCCATAGGTTTTCTGGGTTTTGATGATTACAAAAGAGCAGGTTACAAACTGTTGCCGGAAACAGATAGTGAAATAGACAGAAACCTGGGCTTGTCATCTATGTTTTATGCAGCACTGATTCTTCCTGTAGTATTCTTTGCCTTCGTGCGTCTTGACCTTTCTGCGATTTCAATGGTTATGCTGACCATTTTTACGCTTATATATATTTGGCTGGGTTATATGTTGCAGAAAAATTTTGACAGGCCGTCAGCCATGAAGCTGATGTTTTGGTCATTTTTATATCTCCCGCTTGTTTTGTTCACGGTATGGCTGATGTAACTTTATGGAGAATACACTGATCAACAAGAGGAACAGGATACACCCGCACAAGTTTGCACTTTGGGCGGCCATGGCCAGCGTCACAATGATGTTTGGAGCATTTACCAGTGCATACATCGTCAAACAGTCTGCAGGAAACTGGTTGGAATACTCACTGCCATCGGCTTTTTATTTTAGCACGGCAATATTGTTGTTGTCCAGCTTTACATTGCATAAGTCTTTTAATTCCTTCAGAAACGGAAACGAACAGGCATATAAAAATCTCCTGCTGATCTCTTTGTTTCTGGGTGTGTCGTTTGTTGTGCTGCAGTATTTAGGCTGGACGGATCTTTTTGTTAAAGGAGTGGACCTCAAGGGCAATGTTTCCGGTTCATTTTTTTATTTGCTGTCAGGCATACACGCTCTGCATGTACTGGGTGGTATTGCAGCTATGGTGGTAGCTGTCATTCATGCATACACATTAAAATTTAAAGTTACCCAATTCAGGGTAGATCGTTTTGACCTGGTGGTCAATTACTGGCATTTTGTAGATTTTCTCTGGATTTATCTTTTTATATTTTTATTGATAAGAAAGTAAAACAAAATAAAACAATTTAGCATGGGTTCAGTATCAGTAGCACAAGAACATGATCATTCGCATGCCGGCGAAGGCTCTTGGAAAGGCGGAGCATCCCCTTTTAAAGCGTCGTACGGAAAACTGATGATGTGGTATTTTCTGCTTTCAGATGCGTTTACATTTTCGGGATTTCTGATAGCATATGGAGCACTTAGGTTTAGCGTACCTACATGGCCTGTTCCGGATTTTGTATTCAGTTCTTTTCCGGGAGGATTCCATCATAAGCCGCTTCTTTTTGTCACTCTTATGACATTTATACTTTTGGCAAGTTCATTTACAATGGTAAGAGCCGTGCAGGAAGGCCATAGGGAAAATAAACGAGGCGTTGTTGTCTGGATGCTGTGGACTATAGTAGGAGGTCTTGCGTTTCTGGGTTGTCAGGCCTGGGAGTGGACCACACTTATAGGTGAGGAGCATATGACCATAACAAAAAATCCATTTGGTACTCACACAGAAAACGGAGTCTACCTTATGGGAGACGGCCATGACATTAAGGAAGGTGATACTTTTCAGGCTGGCCAGTCTTATCTCATACACAAGCATGACGGAGAATGGGCACCTCTCAAATACAAGGTTTCTGGAGGACCGGATGATGGTGTAGTGAAAGAACAAAAATTTGGCCCTAAAGCGTTTGGAGCCTTATTTTTCTTTATCACAGGTTTCCACGGATTTCACGTATTGTCTGGTGTTGCTTTTCTTCTCATTATATGCCTTAATGCTGCAACCGGGTTGTATGTCAAACGGCAAAACGGATATGAGATGGTAGAAAAAATCGGTTTATACTGGCACTTTGTGGACCTCGTCTGGGTGTTTGTATTCCTCTGCTTCTATCTGCTTTAATTTTTTAGGATATCAGAAATTTATAGTAATTTAAAAAAGAATTAAATGAGTCATCTGGAATATAGCGAGTCAAAACGACTTGCCACAAAAACGATTCTCATACTGGCTGCTATCACAATATTTGAAGTATTGATGGCTTTGCTCGGCAAGGGGTATTTAGTAGAAGGATTTCACCTGCCTCATAGTTTGCTGGGACTTCTCATGATCGTAATGAGTATTGTGAAAGCATACCTCATTATTTATGAATTTATGCATATGAAATACGAGGTGCCGGGTCTGGTCCGTACGGTGCTTCTACCCACATTGCTGCTGGTCTGGGCTGTGATTGCATTTCTTTACGAAGGCAATTATTGGAACAATTCGCGTCTAAACGTTAAAAACCCAGTCAAGGTAGAATCCCTTAAAGTAGAAGACCACAAAGGCCACTGATCTGATATTT
>JAKQGD010000023.1 GCA_029573365.1 Bacteroidota bacterium
AAATATCACCCCTTCGGTCTTTGTAATCTTAAACTTTCCAACAAGGTAACCGGAAAGTAGAAGCAAAAGACTTGCCCCTATACATACCCAAAGGTCGATGTCTGTGATGTTTCCTTTTTGTAGTGGGCTAACCAGAGAACTCAGGCCCAGAATAAGGAAAACATTAAATATGTTGCTTCCCACTACATTGCCCACAGCGATATCAGAATTTTTCTTTAACGCCGCAACAACGCTTGTCGCCAGCTCCGGCATTGAGGTTCCCGCAGCGACGATGGTCAATCCAATTACTGCTTGGCTCATGCCAAACGCAGTCGCCAGATTGACGGCACTGTCCACAAATAGTTTTCCGCCACCGACAAGCAATGCCAGACCGCCTACAATGTATAGGGATGATTTTGATGTTGAAAAGTCTGGAATTTCCAGATCTTCGTCTTCTCCACTTGTTTTTGCCAGGTGTACAAGGTAGTACATAAAGATGGCCATAAATCCCAGTAAAATGATGCCGTCACCTCTCGATATAATGTTGGTTGTACCTTCATTGAGGGTGGTATCGTTGATCATGACATAGAGCACTAGGGCAGCAAGCAGACTCAGGGGGATTTCTTTGAGGACCGTGTTTCTGAGAATGGTGAGGGGCGTGATAAGGGCACTGATGCCCAGGATTAAAAGTATATTGAATACGTTGCTTCCTACAACGTTGCCAATGGCTATTTCAGAATTGCCCGTCCAGGCGGAATATGTGCTTATCGCCAATTCCGGGGATGAGGTTCCAAAAGCTACTATGGTGAGGCCAATGACAATATTGGGAATTTTGAATCTCTTAGCCAGGGCAGATGAACCGTCAACGAGGATATTGGCACCAAATACGACCATAGCAAGACCCACAACAAGTATCAGAAATTGTAACATATGAAAATCAGTTGGTTTACCGTTGACCGAAATAACATAAATACCCGTCCTTAAGTTTATAAAAAAATTTCCTAACATTTAAGCCTCTAAAAAAGGTCTTTGAGTATGATTTCCTTTGTAATAATTTCGTTGCCCCTTTGTAACTTGAGCTTTATTTTTTTTCCGGGTTTTCCGGAAAGGATTTTATTGAGATGCTTGAGGCTAAACCATTTATAGGAAAGTAATCCGATCTTTTGGATGACATCGCCGACCTGGATTCCGGCTTCTGATGCGGGGGAGTTTTCTGTTACATGTTTGACGTAGTAGCTGTCCAGGTTTTTGCCAAAAGCAAAAATGAGCATGCCGCTTCTGTCATAGACAAATTCCTTGTTGTAATTTCTTTTTGGCTTCACATACAGTTTTGAGTTGCGGAAGTCAATAAAAAGGTCAAATCTTTCCAGGAGGATATTGCCAATAAGCCCATTTCTTACGATTTTATCGTGGGAAATCACGGAATTGTCAAGGGCCTGAAAACTGCTGATGACTCCAACAAAATACAGAGGTCCAAAGCTTAGTTTGTGGATTTTGCCCATATATCCTTCTATGTCTCCGCCCAGTCCTTTGCCCAGGCTGCCCTTTATGATATTTCCCTTGTAATTGAGCAGGGTGTCCGTGTTGTAATGAAGTAGGGCTGTCAATCCGGCACCGGTGTCTATCAGCAGTCTGGCATTGACGGGTGATCCGGGATTTACCTCCGTGGTGCACTTGAGGTAAGGTTTACCTGAGATCAGCTCCACGTCAAAAGAATGGTAGTTTTTAACCATATTCTTTTTGAATTTTTCTGGGTCAATGATAGTAATCTGACTTTTGCCGTAGTCTATCTTGAGTATGGTGTTTTTAAAAAATTCTGCACCAAGGATGCCGTCTACTCTGCTGCCGACGATTTCTTCTATTGAAAAAAAATCCTGGTCAAGCACGATTATATTGTGTTTTTTGGGGGTGCTGTTAAAAAATTGCATAAAAGTATTGGTGCAGATATAGGCTGTGAGTTCACGGCTCAGGTCAGTGCCGAGGAGCTTGATTTTTCTTTGGTATTCAAGGTTAAGAACTTCGGCATACTCACGTTTGAGGAGGATTGAGTTTTCGGCTCCGGTGTCGAGGATAAACTTAAGGGGTATCACTTTCTGGAAAATGACATCCACTATGATAAAGCCATTGGAATAGGTAAAGGGTACGACCACCATCTTCTGGTCTGCCAGCTCCGGTATCTTCCATGGCTGGGCACTCAGGCCGGTAAATGCCAAAACAGCCGCCAAACTTATCAGCCATGTTCTGACCACCGATGGTAAAAATGTTTTCAATACCCGTTTTTGGATTAATTGAGGATAAATTTAACGGATATCGGTCAAATCCGTGAGTAATTTATATTTTTAACCTGCAATAACCTGTCTGAAAGCACAATTTCATGGACGAATTAAAAAAAGCACTTACAACCCGGGGTCTGACTCTGATTGCCATAGGGGCATGTATCGGTTCCGGTATATTTAT
>JAKQGD010000057.1 GCA_029573365.1 Bacteroidota bacterium
GGCCGTTTGGCAGGAACGACCATACATTTCGTGGCTTGTTTATCTTCAATGTCTCTACCGTCGAGGAAGCCCGGCAGCTTTGTAATACAGACCCGGCTGTCAGTGCCGGCATTTTTACGGTAGAGCTTGTACCCTGGTATGGATCCGCCGCACTAGGAGAATACCTGCCTGCCAGTAAAAAAGTGGCTAAGTACAGGTTTTAAAAGCTACTCCAGAGATTTTCGCATCTTCATTGTTTGACAATGATGAAGGTGCTATTCATTCAGTTTAACGCTCGGTTTGAGGCAACGGCCCAGTAGCATTGCCATTATTTGCACATAGTGAAACGGCAGGGGCATGACTGTGGAAACCAGATAAAAACATGATTTTTATAAAAATAATAAGTATTTTTCTAACTTATTGCTCATTTTTATCGACATGATGGTATAACGGTAAATATTTAGTTTTATGTGGAAACAATTTACAGTGCCCATTTTAGTTGCGACATTCTGCTTATTTTCCTCTTGTTCAAGAGATATTTTACCTGTTTTTGAATTGTATGTTACAATTGAGAATGCACAGGAATATAACAATATAAAAATCAACTCGTCTTATCTGGATTATGGACTTTTAGATGATGTCACCCAGAAACCATCAAGCGGAGGTAACTTATTTTTGGTTGAAAGAGAATTAAACATTCCAAATACTCAAAACTCTAATAAAATATTTCTAACAAGTACCTCTAAAAACATTGGTAGTATTGAGTTTTTATCTTTGAACGGGTCTTTAGACCTGAAAAGAGAAGAATTAAATATTTATAGTGTCATTGATAGATATAATAATATTTTCCCCATTGAGTTTACCCCGGAAAATGGAGAGGCATATGAGATCAACTTTATTATTGACATAAAAAATTCTGTCGTAAAAAAAGGCGATTATTATGATTTTGAGCTGGGCGGAGACTCAAGGGTCGTAATCACAAAATATTGATTTATAGAACGATGGGATTAAGATCCGTACTTTTAAATTGTAAAAACAATAGTCTTAAAGACCAAAAGATACTATATGAATATTCGTTCACCGAGCTTTTTCATGTGTGTCTTAGATATACTCAAAATCAGCAAGATGCAGAAGAAGTCTTTAACCTTGCTATGCTTAAGATTTTTCAATATATTATCACAGATAAAAATGAGATTCAAAATTATCTTGGTTTTTGTGCCAGAATCTTAAGACTCACAGGGATAGATTATTACAAGGGAAGCCTTTCTCCTGTATTGTACAATAGTAGTCTAGTTTATGAAAATGATACCTATAACTCTGTAGATCAAGCTTTTGAAGCGTTAGAAGTAGAAGATATATTTGCCATTATCCAAAGCTTACCCCATAAAGAGAGAATTGTTTTTTCTATGTTTGAAATAGATGGTTTTAGCCATCGTGAAATAGCGTTGGAATTAGAAATAAATGAAAATTATTCAAAGTGGCTTTTACATAATGCTAAAAAATTACTAAAAGTAAAAATGATTCAAAAAGGTATAAAATCATACAATCTATGAGCTCATATAAAGATAAATTATTAAATTATAAACCCACCGCAGACCCAAGACTTTGGGATAATGTAGAAGAAAAAGTGATTTCATTAAACAAAGATGTATCTACCAGAAGTAAATCATCTTTGGCTTATTTTTTAGGGGCATTATTGTTATTGTTTGTGATTGGAATACTCTATATGAGTATGAGTACTGATTCTTTTTATGATCAAAATAAAATAATTGGGTCTTCTTCGGAAGTTCATACAGCATTGCAATCCAAAGATTTAGCTAAAGATGAAAAAAGTAAATGGGAAGAAGTAAATACTACCAAAGAGAGTGATTTGCTAGATTTGCCATCAGATAAAAAAATAGGTGAAGTAACTTCCAGTAATAATCCGAAAGAACAAGGTTTTATAAGTAAAGAATCAATGGCTTTTGTATCAAGAAGCGGTCTAAAAAATCATAATACAAAAAACAGCCTAAATAGTAACCCAAAAGATAGCTATGTTTTGAAAGTGGTCAATAATGGCGTCCAAATGAGTGACATAGAAATTGCAGATGAACTTAAAGATCAATATATACTTATCGAGAATCATCTAAACGATAATGAAAACGAATTGCTACCAAAAATGGATAATAAGCACATAATTGACAACAAGAAAGATGTAAGCGAAGTGTCAAGCCAATCAAGAAACTATGTAGAGCTTTTTGCTAATTTGGAAAGAAAAGCTTTGGATGAAATTTTTTCAAAATATGACAATAAAGATAAATTATCTCCTTGCAACCCTGTTTTAGCAAAGAAAAGTAATACAGAGATAGGATGTAGTTTTGGGTTTGGAACACATGTGTATCCCGGTTATTTTACTTCTGTAAGCCTGGATTATCGACTAAATAAATTGGTAAAGGTAGGTGCAAAAATCAATCATCAAAGATATACTGATGGAGCTAAATTTATTACAGCTCCTGATGTTAGAAATGCAGAACTTTTGACCAATCTCATGGCAAATATAAGTCTGATGCTTTTGGACAGAAATAAGGTTTCACTGGGTATTGATTTGTCTTCAGGTATTGGTATGGTTACTAAAAATTACAGAAAACAATATGGTGATCAGTTTCGAATCGATGCTACCCAATATTATGGATTCAACTATATGATAGGAGCACACTTGGATTATAAATTCCAAAATCGTTGGAAATTGGGTTGGGAATCCGTTGTAGATGCCAATGGCGAAACCACGATACACGGCTTAAGACTCAAATACATTTTATAAATAAATCAAAATCAAGAACAAATGAAACACTTATTTACATTCATCTTCATTTTATACATGTATTCTCTTACTTCAGCACAAACTGATTTAAAAAACAATATCGATGTCCGAGTCGGATATGGTGGTATCGATGGGTTGTCAGGAATGACATTCTTATCCGCTTCTTATGGACGGGCTATCAAAAATGGATTTATCCTAAAAGGAAATTTTACTAAAGGTAGTGGTGCTGAAAAACATAGTAGTGGTATAATATATAATCATGGTTCTATTAACATTTATGGCTTAGGTCTTCAAAAAGCAGTAAATACCAGTGGAGCATCCAGTATTAATCTGGGTTTGGGTTATAGATTGGCACATCTTACTTCCACATCGGGAGATCAAGATAATTTAAGCGGAAGAGGCGGATATTATCATGGTGTTGATGTTGACCTTTCGTATCTGCATAATTTAAATGATCGATTAGGCATCTACGGTGGTGCCAATTTTACCACAGGTATTTTTATGTTTTCTGTAAATCTCGGCAGCAGAATTTATTTTTAAAGGGTTTGATTAAAATTATTCCTGCCAGTAACAAACTTGTTGTTGCCGGGCCGTTTGGCAGGAACGACCATACATTTCGTGGCTTGTTTATCTTCAATGTCTCTACCGTCGAGGAAGCCCGGCAGCTTTGTAATACAGACCCGGCTGTCAGTGCCGGCATTTTTACGTTAGAGCTTGTACCCTGGTATGGATCCGCCGCACTGGGAGAATACCTGCCTGCCAGTAAAAAAGTGGCTAAGTACAGGTTTTAAAAGCTACTCCAGAGATTTTTTAAAATCTCTCCAATTATTGGCTTTATAGTTTCCCGAAAGGTAAAAATCAAGAATTTTTAAAAATTTGACAGGTTCAAGCTCTATTCCATAATAGTGATAAACACTTTTGCCTTGTTCAATAAAAACAAAATATGGGGTCCCCTGTGCGTTTCCAACAAACGCTGATACAGCATCATGAACATATCGGCCATTACCGACACCCTGATAGACTGTCTTTTGATTTTCTTCTCCTGCAATTACGGATTTCGTATCATTTATATCCAGATAAGCACAAATGAAGTTTTCATAAAGCTTGTCATTAATTTCCTTTAGCGGATATAGATTTTTATACCCCTTATGAGTATAGCCATTAAACCCATTAGAAATTTGAAGTAAAATCGGTTTGTCATTAGTTTTCTGCAGCTCTAAAGCCTCTTCGAGACTGTATTCCTCCCATTTTCCCTTATCATTCTCAAATTGTCTTATGATAACTCTTTTAAGCTGAGATTCTGAATATTTTCCCACCTCCGTTTTTTCAATAATTTTACCGCCATTATACCGGTAAATATCTGTCAACTGCCCCTGGTCATTGTAAAAATTTGTGTACCCTGTAAATGCATTTGCCAAACTGGCTTTTCTTGCATAACCTTTTTCCAATGGTTTGCCCTTGGGATTAACGAGAGTATCTATGGAAATGACTCCTCCTTTATTATTGTAGGATCTGGTGCTCCATAACTTTCCATTTTTGTAATAGAATTTCCAGTTTGATATCTTCCATTTTGACCTGCCGTCAACAATTATTGCCTTGCCCTCAATAGCCAGTTTTTTGTTGGGATAAAAATATTGTATCAGGATTGTGTCTTTGTCTTTATAAGTCTCCGGACTTATTTTGAGAGATAGTGTACTATCCGGAGCAATAACCTTAGAACTGCCGCTTTCCCATCCATGATCGTCAATAAATGCAAATTGGGCATTGAGTCTGCAAAAAATAAATATGAAGATGCCTACAAACTTAAATTTCATTTTAGACAATTTTTTTCCACAATGTTACAAAATGTATTTCTAAAATAAATAGTTCTTACACTATGTTATGTCATTCATTGCAAATGTCAGCAACTTAGGGTTCGACCAAATATATGTTAAATGTATCATGTTTCTTTAAATCTGTGCCTTTTTCCTAAATTCCTTACCTTTGCAGCTATTTTTTAAAATAGCCTTTTGCCCTGCGGCACAGGCACTATTTAACTTATAGCTCTTTTATGGCGAAGTACAACGACGATATGAAGCAGCTGGACCTGCCCGAAATAGACCGGCAGATTCTCCGTTTCTGGAAGGACAATGACATTTTTAACAAAAGTGTGGACCAGCGTCCTAAAAATAAAAGTTTTGTGTTTTACGAGGGCCCCCCGTCAGCCAACGGCAAGCCGGGCATTCACCACGTCATGGGCAGGACTGTGAAGGACTTGTTTTGCCGTTTTCAGACGATGAAAGGCCGTAGGGTCGAACGCAAAGGTGGCTGGGATACACACGGGCTGCCCATTGAGCTAAGCGTAGAAAAGGAACTGGGTATATCCAAAGACGATATAGGCACCAAAATCTCGGTAGACGAATACAATGCCAAATGCAGGGAGACCGTCATGCAATACAAGGACCTGTGGGACGATATCACCATAAAAATGGGTTTTTGGGTGGATCTCAACGATCCCTACATCACCTTTACCAACGAATACATGGAGTCTGTCTGGTGGTTGCTCCACAGGCTATACCAAAAAGGGCTTCTTTACAAAGGTTATACCATCCAGCCATATTCTCCGGCAGCAGGTACAGGTCTCAGTTCTCATGAGCTCAACCAACCCGGCTGTTACAAAATGGTAAAAGACACAACTGTAGTGGCTCAGTTTCTGACACTGGCAGAGACCCTGCCCTCTTCATTGCAGGGGCACGGTGATGTGTTTATCCTGGCATGGACCACAACACCCTGGACGCTTCCGGCAAATACGGCCCTTACCGTGGGCCCCTCCATTACCTATCAACTGATCAAAACCTACAACCGGTATACTCACAAGCCTATCAATGTCATCCTTGCCAAGGATACTGTAGCCCTCCAGTTTAAAGAAGGTTACGAGCAGACTGACTCCATCGACAAGCTCTTTTCTTATAACCCCGATGACAAAACCATACCGTATTACCTTATCACCGAAGTCAAGGGTGCCGAACTTATAGGCGTGAGATATGAGCAGCTCCTGAAGTATGCCACACCTTATCAAAATCCTGAAAATGCATTCAGGGTGATATCAGGCCATTTTGTCACAACAGAGGACGGCACTGGCGTAGTGCACACAGCTCCCACCTTCGGTGCCGATGACGCCAGGGCCGCCCGTGAAGCTACTCCTCCGGTACCGGCTATGCTGGTGCTCGACGAAACCGGAAATCCCGTGCCTCTTGTAGACCTGAAGGGAAAGTTCCGGGACGAGCTGGACGAAATCGGGGGTAAGTATGTCAAAAACGAATATTATCCGGATGAAACAGCCCCTGAAAAATCAGTGGATGCAGACATCGTCATCAAGTTGAAAACCGAAAACAAAGCCTTCGACTCCAGAAAATATGAGCACTCCTATCCGCACTGCTGGCGTACCGACAAGCCGGTGCTGTATTATCCGCTCGACAGCTGGTTTATACGCTCCACGGCTATGAAGGACAAGATGATTGAACTCAACAAGACGATACAATGGAAGCCGGAACACACCGGCGAAAAAAGGTTTGGAAACTGGCTCGAAAACCTCAACGACTGGAACCTGTCAAGGTCCAGATACTGGGGCATTCCTCTGCCTATATGGAGGACCGATGATGCCGATGAGGAAATATGTATAGACAGCATAGAAACACTCAAAGAAGAAATATCAAAAGCCAATACAAAACTTGGCCTCAGCCAGACAATACCAGCAGACCTGCACCGGCCTTATATCGATGAGATTATCCTGGTCTCCAGGTCAGGCAGGCCCATGAAGCGGGAACTTGATCTTATTGACGTATGGTTTGACTCCGGAGCCATGCCCTATGCCCAGTGGCACTATCCTATGGAAAACCGCGATCTTATAGACAAAGGCACCACCTTCCCCGCCGATTTTATAGCCGAAGGAGTAGACCAGACCCGCGGTTGGTTTTTTACATTGCATGCCATTGCCAGCATGGCTTTCGAAAGTGTGGCCTTTAAAACGGTGGTATCCAACGGTCTTGTTCTAGACAAAAACGGAACCAAGATGTCAAAAAGGCTCGGTAATGTCATCGATCCTTTTGATACCATAGCCAGTTATGGTGCCGATGCTACCAGATGGTACATGATATCCAATGCCCAGCCGTGGGACAATCTTAAATTTGACCTTGACGGAATAGATGAGGTACGACGCAAATTTTTTGGTACTTTGTTCAATACCTATTCGTTTTTTGCACTCTATGCCAACATTGACGGGTTTACTTATGTTGAAAAGTCTATCCCATTGGCCGAAAGGCAGGAAATAGACCGCTGGATCATTTCAAGGCTCCACTCTCTCGTTGTAGAGGTAGAGGCGGAATATGCCTCTTATGAGCCGACTAATGCCACACGTCAAATCATGACCTTTGTAGACCAGCACCTGAGCAACTGGTATGTGAGGCTTTGTCGCAGGCGTTTCTGGAAGGGAGACTATTCTCAGGATAAGATCGCAGCATACCAGACGCTTTACGAATGTCTTTCTACACTTTCCAAGCTCATGGCTCCTGTGGCACCTATGTTTTCGGACTGGCTTTACCGCAATTTAAACAACTCTACAAAACTGGAAGGACACGAGTCGGTACATCTGACTGATTTTCCCGTGCCTGTAAAGGAATATATCGATGCCGCATTGGAACAAAGGATGGACTACGCTCAAAGGATATCTTCTCTGGTGCTTTCGATACGAAAAAAAGTAGGACACAGAGTGAGACAGCCTTTGACTAAAATCCTTTTGCCCATCATCGACCCAGAGTTTATAGGGCAGGTAGATGCTGTCAAGGACCTCATCCTGTCAGAAACCAATGTCAAATCCATTGAATACATTACCGATACAGATGGCATCATCCGTAAGAAGGCCAAGGCTAACTTTAAAACTCTGGGCAAACTTCTGGGAAAACACATGAAGGAAGGAGCCAGACTTATATCTGAGTTTGATACCGCCACCATAAGCAACCTCGAAAAAACTGGCCAACATGTACTCAACATCGAAGGAGAGAGGTTTGTCCTGACGCAAGATGACCTGGAGATCAGTTTTGATGACGTACCCGGCTGGCAGGTGGCTATAGACAGGGATATAACTGTGGCTTTGGATGTACACCTGACAGACGAACTTGTGGCCGAAGGTATAGCTAGGGAACTCGTCAACAGAATACAGAATCTGCGAAAATCCCGGGATTTTAACGTGACTGACAGGATCGTGGTGACCATCGAGGAGCACGAAATAATTATGCCCGCCCTGCAGTGGTATTCTGATTATATCAAAGGCGAGGTACTGGCCGATGTTTTGATTCTGTCAAAATCTCCGGAAGGCGAAACCGTTGAAATTACTGAGGAGGTGAGCCTCAAAATCGCTGTTAGCCAGATTTAAAAGGCGTATAGTATCTGTTGCTCCCAAGCTGATTTTACTGATTAGTGGCCGGCCGCAATTGATGAGCCTGGTAATTATTTGGGATTCTGATTTAAAATATTCAGCATCCACGAGCAAAGGTTTTTAACCCCCTCTTCGTTGAGGTGCTGACCGTCCGAAAAATGGATGGTGTCTGTAAACTTTCCCTGTGCATTAAAATTGGTGTACCGGGCTTTACCGGTCATAAGACTGTCAAAATAAACATTCTGACCACAACTATTATACAAAGCCGGCACAACTGGTGACTGCACAAGCCACAGTCGGATATTATTTCGTTGCATCAGTCTTGTGATTTTGTCGAGGGCTTCCAGCTGTCTTGATTTGATGTCACAATGGTAATCGTTGCCCGCTGATTTGTCATACGGTTTTTCCTCTGTCTGCACAAAACCGCCAGTTATGTATTTCTGACCCTTTACCGGCCGGGCGAAACGCTCTTCCATACCGGCCAACTTTGTTGCCATAGAAAATATCAGCGTATTGACGATGCGTATGTCGTTGATGCCGCACTTGCTGTACGCAAACATTTCCGGCAATGAGGGAGCATTTGATACAAGGTCTATGGCCGATTCTATGCCGTCATTTGAAAAAATATCAGGGTTGACCTCCATGACCACCGTTTTGGGCAACATACCGGGAAGGTGTTTTTCAAGAATTGCCAGACTTTGTACCGGTGTCTGATTACTGGAGCCAAGATTAAAGCAGTTGTAACCAGCATCCTCAAAAATACGAGTGTCAAAACTTCTGTATGCCCTCGAAGAGCCAATAAACAGGATATCTATATTTTTGTTGTCTTTTGCCTCTATGAGTCTGAGGTTCTCAAACCCGTTGCCACCATAGGTATAAACGAGATTTTTACGGGATGCCGGTGGCATCAGCCATCCTGCCATGGTCATCATCAGGATATAGGCCGCTGTTGCTGCCACAGTAAAAACCACTATATTTTTGAAAAATTTTTCCATGGATCAAAACTGAAAATAAATAAATGGCGAGCCTCCTCTGTGCATATACAGTCCGGTAAGGAAAATTAAAAGGGAGTAAAAAGTCCATCTTAAACTGCGGTGCTTTGCAGCAAAGGTTTTTTCTATGGCATACGCCCCCTCACGGCCCACCCATTCTGTGGCCACAAAAAACCCCAACAACCCCAGAGTAATGATTACCTGCCCCTGGCTGTAATATGCTCCACCCTCAAAAACAGATGCCGAAAATATCCTGCTGTATATAGTCATTGCCTCGCCGACAGTATGTGACCTGAAAAGAATCCATAGCAACATGACCAGCAAAAAATTGAGGCACATCCTCAGGAGGTTCCCCGGCCCGGGCAACGTTTTCCCGGCGTCAGCAACCTCCAGATGAATCCTGTTTTTTTTCATAACAAGCAAAGGAAGAAACAGCAAGGCATTTGCCAGTCCCCACAAGATAAAAGTCCAGTTGGCCCCGTGCCAGAATCCGCTGATGACAAAAACCAAAAGTATATTTCTGGTCTTTTTTACTTCAGATCCCTGATTGCCACCAAGTGGTACATACATATAGTCTCTAAACCACGTGGAAAGAGAGATATGCCACCGACGCCAGAACTCGGCAATATCGCGGGAAAAATACGGAAAAGAAAAGTTTTTCATCAGTTCAAAACCCATCAATCGGGCTGTGCCTATGGCAATATCCGAATATCCTGAAAAATCGCCATATATCTGAAAACTGAAGAAAAAGGCCCCCAGCAAAAGAGTGCCGCCCGGCTGGGTGTCATACTGGTTGAAGATGGCATCTGCCAGCACTCCGCAGTTGTCTGCTATAACAAGTTTTTTGAAAAATCCCCACAATATTTGCCTGCAACCATTTACCGCAGCGGTATAATCAAAATTATGCTGGTTAAAAAACTGTGGAAGCAGATTACCGGCCCTCTCTATAGGCCCGGCCACCAGTTGTGGGAAAAAGCTGACATAGGCCCCAAAAGCGAGAAGGTCACTTGTGGGCTCTATCCGTCGACGGTACACATCGACAGTGTAACTCATGGTCTGAAAAGTGTAAAATGAAATGCCCACGGGGAGGACAAGGTTAAGGCTGCTGACTGACAGTTCGTGGCCCATAAGCCTGAAAGCATCCTGAAATCCTGAAATAAAAAAATTATAATACTTAAAAAATCCAAGGATGCATAGATTGGCTGCAAGGCTGATAAAAAGAATTGCTTTTCGTCTCCTTTCATTTTTTGGAAGGTTTATGGCCAGTCCGCAACTAAAATCTACCAACGTGCTTATGGCCAGTAAAACAAGGTAACGTGGATCCCACCAGCCATAAAACACATAGCTGACAACGAGTAAAAAGGTATTTCTTACCCTTAGATTACCAGAAAAAACAAACCAGTATAATACAAAGACGAGCGGAAAAAAGACGGCAAAATCGATGGAATTGAAAAGCACCTGGTCCTTGTTTTTATTAAATGTCAGAAAAGGTTGTCGATTCTTTTACGGTCTATGGCCTGAAGAGCCATAGTGCCACACCCTTGGACTACCTTACCCAGGCCGGCAAATTTTGGATCAGCAGTAACTCCTGCCTGCCACCGGGCGTAAATCTGCTGTGCTATCACTGCCAGTTTGAGCAAGCCGTAGGCAAAATACACCACACCGTCGCCAGGGTCTCTGCCTGAAGCCAGTGCATAATGGTGCATAAATCCCTCTCTTCCCGGGTTTCCGTCCCAGAGTGTGGGGCCAGGCATAACGGCTCTCAGCCAATCTGGATCGTTTTGGGTTACCCAATACCCCAGTGAACTTCCAAGGTCCATCAGCGGATCGCCAATCGTACTCATCTCCCAGTCCAGAATGGCTCTGACCTGCCACGTTTTTGTGTCAAACACCAGGTTGTCATACTTGAAATCGTTGTGTATCAGTGAAGCACCTGCCGGAGCCGGAATGTGGTCATTAAGCCAAAGAATCAGTTTTTCTACAGATCTTACTTCTCCGGTACGGGCTGATTCATACCTACGGGTCCACCCCTCTATCTGCCTTTGCGGATAATTGTCTGGGTTGCCTAGTCCTGACAACCCTGCACCAGCATAATCAAAGCCATGAAGTTGCACAAACTGGTCCGTAAATGTTCCAAATACGCCTGCCATGGTTTCTGCATCGGGTATGAGTTTTTCCGGTAGGCCAGCCCTGAGGATTGTTCCCTGCACGTATTCCATAATGTAAAAATCATCACCTATCACACCTGGGGCGTTGCAATAATGTATGGGGGCGGGCACTTGCAAACCGGCAGGATGCAGGGTTGAGAGTATCCTGAATTCCCTGCCCATGTCATGGCCTGATTTTACATTGGCACCGACAGGTGGTCTACGCAATACCAGTTTTTTTTCGTCGTTTATGGTGAGCAGATAGGTGAGGTTTGAGTATCCGCCGGAAAACTTCTTTATCTGCAGCGTATCGGTGTGTATTCCGACCTTATCGATGAGATACCTCCTCAGTGCCTCTTCATCAGGGTTATAATCAGCCATGGCCTGAGTGTTTTGTGTATTTCTTCAGAATTTCCTTAGCTACACGCACCTTGTGTGTTTCGTCAGGGCCGTCATAAATCCTGGCTGCACGTTCGTGTCTGTACCACCACCCCAAAATAATGTCATCTGTGACACCCAGAGCCCCGTGCACCTGGATGGCTCTGTCCAGTGTTTTTTGAAGGACATTGGCCACATAAAACTTGATGATGGAGATCTCTACCCTGGCCTGTTCCTGGCCTTTCTGGTCTATTTTCCTGGCAGCATCGAGTACCAGCATTCTTGCTGCATTTATCTCAGCCCTGAGTTCGGCAATCCATATCTGTATAGCCTGTTTTTCTGCCAGTGGCTTGCCCGGGGACATCATCCTTTGTACCGCATAGGAGCACATCATGTCAAAAGCTCTCTCACAAATGCCCAGCCATCTCATGCAGTGGTGGATCCTGCCGGGACCGAGTCTGCTTTGGGCGATGGCAAATCCCTCACCTTCGCCACCCAGAATGTTTTCATACGGAACCCGGCATCGGTCGTATCTGATTTCTGCATGCGAAAAATACCCTCCTCCTGCTTCGCCCATAACCGGTATATTGCGGACCAGCTGAAAACCAGGTGTATCCGCAGGTACGATAATCTGGCTCGCCCTTTTGTATGGATTGGGATTTTCGGGATCCGTGACCGCCATGACTATGGCAAACATAGCTCCGTCTGCTGACGAAGTAAACCATTTGTGGCCACTGATTACCCATTCATCGCCCTCCCTGACCGCCACCGTGTCCATCATCAAGGGATTCGATCCGGCGTTTCCCGGCTCAGTCATTGAAAAACAACTTCGGATTTGGCCCTTCACCAGCGGCAGAAGGTAGGTTGATTTTTGCTTTTCTGTGCCAAATTCGTGCAAAATTTCCATGTTGCCGGCATCAGGTGCCTGACAGTTAAAGATATAGTGCCCTGCCGGACTCATGCCCAGAATTCCACTCAGTCGGCCATGTTGCTCATGGGTCAGGCCCAGGCCCCCGTATTCAGTATGCATCTGGGGAGCCCAAAGTCCCAGAGACCTCACTTCATCCCGCAAACCTTCCAGCACGATGCTTGCCTTATCCCAGGTCATACTGACCAGGTCATTGTCTATGGGCAGGACTTTTTCTTTGATGAAGGATTCGGCTCTAGCCAGGATGTGGTCTGTTTCTTCCATGGGCATATGACGTGTCATCTGTGATGTATTTGACTTCAAAATTACACATTTCATCCGAAATGCCCTCCGGCTCTTTTGATTTGTTGTATCCGACATCTCCTTGCCCAAATGGATAATAGTTGTACATTTGAAGCCTAAACCATCTGCAATATGTACACTCCGGAATCTCAGCAACAATTTGTTGAACTTTCGAAAAAATTTCTGCAGTCTCCCGCCGGAAGAGACGATATGGACCAGCTCAGAGCATGTCTGATTTTTCACGAAAGGAAGTATTATATTGAGGACAATCCCCTCCTTTCTGATTTTGAATATGACAAACTGTACCATCGGCTTGTAGAGCTGGAAGAACAGTTTCCAGACCGTATCACGCCTGATTCGCCTACACAACGCGTAAGTACCGACCTGTCAGGTGACTTCCCGCCTGTGCAGCACTTGGTGCCTATGCTGTCTCTTGACAACTCCTACAACGAAGATGACCTGAGGAGTTTTGACAATGCAGTCAGAAAACTTTGCGGCCTTCCGGCCAATGTGGACATAGCTTACTGTGTGGAACCCAAATTTGATGGCGGCAGCATTTCCCTTGTTTATGAAAACGACCTACTGGTACGTGCCGCCACAAGGGGAAACGGAGCCACCGGCGAAGAAATCACTCCCAATGCAAGATCCCTTTCCAGTATTCCGCTCAGAGCCGGTTTTTTACAACACGGCATCGTCAAGGCTGAACTCCGCGGTGAGGCTCTTATCAAAAAAGACAATTTCGAAAAGATAAACAAAGAAAGGGAAAAAGAAGGCCTCACCCTATTTGCAAATCCCCGCAATGCAGCCACAGGCGGACTCAGGACCAAGGACGCCAACGAAACACGTCGCAGAGGGCTGGAAGCTTTTGTTTACCAACTTGCCTACGCCGTTGATGCCCAGGGAAATGACATGTTGGCATCCCTTCAGACCCATCTGGCCGGCATAGAATTACTCGGAAGCCTGGGCTTTAAAATTCCCGAAAGGGAAAAAAAGCTTTGTACAAATATAAAGGAAGCCGGGGAGTTTATCCGATCATGGGAAGCGAGAAGAGACGACTACCACTATGAGATCGATGGCATGGTCCTAAAGGTCAATGAACTAAAACTCCAGGAGAAATGTGGATTTACCGCCCACCATCCTCGCTGGGCCATCGCCTTTAAATTTAAGGCTAAGCAGGCCACCAGCAAATTGCTCTCTGTAGAATATCAGGTAGGTAAGATAGGGTCCATCACACCTGTGGCTAAGATCGAACCCGTGTATCTGGCTGGAGTGACCGTTTCTTCCATTTCGCTGCACAATGAGGAGTTTATACGCAGCAAAGATCTCAGGCTCGGAGATACGGTCCTGGTAGAAAGAGCCGGAGATGTGATTCCATATATTGTGAAATCATTTCCAGAGCTCAGAAAAGGAGACGAAAAACCCATAGAATTTCCGGCAGACTGTCCGGTAAATGACACCGGAAACCCGGTAAAGCTTACCCGTGAAGAAGGAGAAGCTGCATGGCGGTGCCCCGGCTGTGTGTGTGGAGCCCAGGATCTCCAAAAAATGATTTTTCATGTATCAAAGGAAGCCATGGAGATCGACGGCTTTGGCAAATCATACGTCGAGAGATTTTATTCGCTGGGATGGGTCAAAGATATCAGCGACCTCTACAGGCTGGATTACGACAAGATAGCCGCCCTGGAGGGCTTTGGGAGGAAATCGGCAGACAACCTTAAAGCCTCAATAGAAAAAGCCAAAAAAAATCCTATACACCGTCTCCTGCATTCGCTAAGCATACATCACCTGGGTAAAAAAGCCAGCAAGCTCATATCCGAACAGATAGGTCATGTGCTGGAACTCAAGCATTGGCCTGTGGAAAAATATCTGGAAATAAAAGACATAGGACCTGTAGTGGCAGAAAATGTCAGAGCCTGGTTTGATACTCCCGAAAATGTAGAATTGCTCGAACGCATGGAATCATACGGGGTCAATCTGACTCAGACCGAAGAGGACAAACCTCTGTTGGCTGCTGAAGATGGAGTCCTGTTCGGTAAAACCATTCTGTTTACCGGCACACTGATGACACTGGGCCGAAAGGAGGCCGAAGAACTGGCCGCACGGTCCGGGGCAAAAAATATATCGGCCGTCAGCTCCAACCTGAATATCCTGGTGGTGGGCGAAAAAGCTGGTTCCAAGCTCAAAAAGGCCACAGAACTCGGAACCGTGGAGATATGGACAGAAGAAGAATTTTTACAAAAAACCGGAAGAGGCTGATCTTAGGTTGTTTTGAGATATTTTATCCATCTGGCATATGTAGGCACCCGGTACCGTGGGTGGCAAAGACAGGCTACAACAACCATGAGTGTGCAGCAGGTCCTTGAAGATTGTATGTGCTGCATGACCTCTCAGAACAGGGCC
Source organism: Bacteroidota bacterium (assembly GCA_029573365.1). GTDB lineage: Bacteria > Bacteroidota > Bacteroidia > Chitinophagales > Saprospiraceae > OLB9. Next base: position 15,320 of record JAKQGD010000057.1, read on the forward strand.
ATCATAGGCTGCGGGCGGACAGACGCCGGAGTACATGCACGGCAGTACTTTGCCCATATGGATCATCCGGGATTTGATTTTGATCCTGTCGATCGGTTAAACCGGATGTTGCCAGATGATGTGACGGTATTCGAATTTATACCGCTGCACGACAGGGCACATTCCAGATTTGACGCCATACAAAGGACGTACCAATACCACATCCACCTGTCCAGGGACCCTTTTCTGGCACCATATAGCACATACATGGAATGGGCCTCTCCTGATTTTGGCCTTCTGGACCGTGGTCTTGAGTTTTTACTTGGACTCGAAGATTTCCGTCATGTGTGCCTGACACCAGACCGTACCAACAATACAATATGCCCGCTAAATTCTGCAGGCTTTACTGTGAGCACGGACGGACGACGTGTGGTGTTTACTTTTTCTGCCGCCCGGTTTCTTAAGTCAATGATCCGTATCATGGTTGCCCGGTTGATAGAGCTCGCCATGGGCAAGATATCCCTGTCTCAGTTTGAAGACATCAATACTGGAAATGCCCGCCTCAAATACAGTACCATAGCATATCCGCAGGGTCTCCACCTGGTTTCTGTCCAATACCCTTACCTGGACCGTCCGCTCATATCTGGAGTGGGCCAATTTTAAATGTTATATTTGCATAGATTTTAAGTTATGGCAAAACAAAAGCAAAAACCGCAAGTAGCAGCCAAAGAGCCGCAACCCGTCAGCAAACCCAGGATAAGCACCTCTCATATCGTAGCGTGTATCGTAGTATTTTTAGCAGCATGTATAGTTTATGCAAATACGCTGGGTCATGGCTTTGTACTGGATGACCCTCTGGCCATAGGCCTCAATAAAAATGTAACCAAAGGTTTCGGAGGCATAAGCAATCTGCTGGGAGGAGCTTATCGCGAAAATAGCCTCGGTGGCCAGCTTTACCGCCCTGTAGCTCTGGTACAATTTGCATTCGAATGGGGACTTTCGCCCGACAATCCTTTTATTCATCACCTCTTTAATGTACTGTGGTACGGTCTCGTCTGTGTCCTGGTGTATCTGGTAATAGACCGCTGGTTTGACGGCAGTAAAAAACTGCTTGCTTTTTCGGTAGCCCTGATTTTTGCCGTACATCCTATTCACACTGAAGTGGTGGCCAATATAAAGTCCCGGGACGAAATTATGTCTCTGTTTTTTGTATTACTGTCGTTCTGGCTTTTCAGCAGTTATCTGAAACAAAAGAAAACCATCAGCCTCATGTTGGCTTTGGGCAGTTATTTCCTGGCCCTTGTGTCCAAGGAAGGTGCGGTGACCATGCTGCCGGTATTTGGCATGTCTGCCTGGTGGATACACAAATCAGACACTGGAGCCAGCCTCCGCAAAGGACTTTTATTTGTCGTGCCCGTCATCCTAATGTTTATCATCCGGCGGGCAGTTTTTGGCGATGCCGCTGCTCCTGCCATCGATGTCATGGACAATCCCTTGGTGGGTGCTTCCGGTTGGGGAGAAAGATTTGGAACCTCCATGTCTGTCCTCCTTAAATATTTTACATTGATGATTTTGCCTCATCCTCTTTCCTGTGACTACAGCTATCTGGTGCTGCCATTGACGGGAATTATCGGCCTGAAGTCTATAATAGGGCTCGTATTGCATATTGCCCTATTGGCTATAGCCATTGTGGGTATAAATAAACGATCTTTCCTTTCTCTGTCTGTTTTTGGATACCTGTTTTCCATATTTTTATACAGCCAGTTACCTATGGTGATTGGTACAATCTTCGGCGAAAGGCTAGCATTCCTTCCATCCTTCTGGTTTATCAGCGGCTTACTCTACTGGATATTCAGTCTGACAGACAGCTCCAACCAAAAAAATGATACCTTGATTTCTGCGATAAGCAGCCAAAAAATATACTCCGCCGGAGTACTTATCGTATCCATGGTGCTGGCATACCTTACCTTCACAAGAAACACAGCCTGGCATGACAATTACACTTTGTTTAAAACAGACGTAAAAACCTATCCCACCAGCATACGGCTAAACAATGGTGTCGCAGAAGAGCTCATCAAAGCAGCCAATCCAAACCTTAAGTCAGCTGAAGAATGCAACAATCTCCTCGCACAAGCGGAGCAGCACTGTCAATACATCCTTAAGACCAAACCGGTAGCTACGGCATACCTTTCACTTGGCAACATCCGGTTTATGCAGAAACGGTATGAGGAAGCCATCGCCTATTACGACCAGGTAAACGACCTGAAAAGTATCGTTGATACAGGCAAAGCCCTCTCCTACCGGGAATTGGGAAGGCAGGCCGGAGAAATGGAAAACGACCTGACAAAAAGCAGGGACCTGTTGTCAAAATCACTGGGACTAAACAATCAGGATTCAGAAACTTGGTTTCTTATGGGTGTGTCTTACGGCGTGGGGGGTGACCACCAGAAAGCAGCGGAATATTTTGAAAAGGCTTACAGCATTAAGCCGGATAACAACATCGCCAAAAATGCGGCCACCGCTTATCGCAATGCCGGAAATGCAGAAAAAGCCGCAAAATTTGAGGGTCTGAGCAACCAGTAATCAAAAAAGGTCCGGGCACATAACGAGCCGGACCTATACTCGAAGAGCCGGATATCAGAATGCCCTCTTGTGTTGTCTTCTGAGCATCCTTCTTTCTCTGGGAGTTACTTTGCCATCGGCAAGAGCCATCTTTTTCATCTGTCTTTTGTGCTTTTTGCTAAGTTTTTTACACTGTCGCGGTCCTGCCTGTATATTGGAACGGTTCACTCCCGCTAAACGATTTTGGGGACCTGACTGATAAGCCTGCGATGTGCCGGCTATGGCAAGGACAAACATCAAACAAACTGATAAAATCATTGACTTTTTCATCTCTTTCTGGATTTAAAGGTTGATAAATATATTTGTCCGTTTGACATCATGCACCGTTTATGGTTTAGCCGTGTTTAGGTTTTTAACCGGTTTTTAACTTTTATGACCTTTGTGCCTGACCTATTTTTATAGGCAGCAATTCAAATTTGTTATATCTTGCAGTCAAAATCCTCATATTGGGAAAACCATCAAAATACATAAGCGGATCAGGGTCCTTATACCTTACTTTTTTTTTCGGCCTGGTGTTATCGGCCCTGACTTCTTGTTTTGACATAGACAAGGAAGCCTCAGTAGGATTGTCTGACGGCACCTATGAACTTGCCGTACCCCTGGTCAACACCAAGGCGACTGTGGAAGGCATCACCGATGCGTCAGATATCAACTCAAACATAAGGATTGACCCTGACGGCAAAGTTCATGTGATATACAACGGCGAAGTCATCAATGGATCCTCTGCGTCCATTTTTCCTCCATTTCCCGGGCTGGAGCCGCTCCGCATGACAGATACTGTCACCAATGTGGAAATATTTGACCCGGCAAAATACCAGATACAAAAAGCGATATTCAATGACACCAAGATTTATTTCAGGTTCGAAAACAACCAGCCTCAGGATGTAAACATCGATCTTACCATTCCCGAACTGCAGCGTGACGGCCAGGGTTTTTCGCGGAGTTTCAAGATAGATTACAACAACTCATTGCCTGCAAAACTTATCTCTGAGCAAATTTCAGTGGACGGATGGTCACTTGTGGGCAAAAACAACAGTCTGACTTTTCATTACACAGCGACGATGGAAGACGGGCAAAAAGTCAGGCTTGACGTTGCTGAAATGTATTTTGATGTCATCAGGTTTGACCTCATAACTGGATACCTGGGCCACCACGATTTTGTGCTGAAGGGCAGCGTTATCGATATCGGGCTTTTTGACAAATGGAAAAGTGGTTCGTTCGATTTTGAAGACCCTAAAATCACCATTTCTGTAGACAATGCCTTTGGGCTACCGGTAAGGTCACGTGTCAATAAAATGGAACTCACCACCATCACCGGCAATCGTGTCGTATTACAAAGTCCGTTTATTGATACCGGGATAGATTTTGCCTACCCTTCGCTTAATGAAATCGGGACCGTAAAAACCACTTATTTTAACTTTGACCGCAATAACTCAAACATACGTGAGGTATTTAACGAAAAGACCAAAAGCATAGCCTATGACATCAGTGCCCTGGTAAATGCTGACAGAGATACCACCATAAAAGGTTTTATAACGGGCGACAGCAAATTTACTATCAAAGTTGCCGTAGAGGTTCCTCTTTTGGGTTCGGTCAATGATGTGGTAGTTGCCGACACCCTGGATCTGGACCTCAAGGATTTTAATGAGGTCGAGGCTGCTGAGTTTAAGGCCATAACAACAAATGACTTTCCTGCAGATATGGTTATCCAGGCTTATTTCCTCGACGACAATAAACAGGTGCTCGACAAACTTTTTGATGGGGAGGGATATAACCTCCAGGCTGCAACTCTGTTGCCATCAGGCAGAACACAACCCGGAGCAGAAAAAACCAGTGTCATCAATTATGACAAAGACCGCTTTGATAAGGTTAAGAAAGCAAGCAAACTGGCACTTTATGGCAGGTTTAATACCACAGGTGCCCAAAATCGAAATTCTCTGTGGGTGTACAGCGACTATGGTATAGGACTAAAAATGGGTGCAAAAATCAAATACCGCAAAAAATGATGCACACTGACCGGCTACTACGTCTGTTCCTGATACTGTGGGTGATACCGCTTGCTGCCACGACCACTGTTTGTCAGGATATAAGTCAGCTTCATCAGCAGGGCAGGCTGGCAGGTACCTTCCTGAATCCGGGCCTTCCTCTAGAAAAAAAGTGGAACCTTTCCCTGGCTAACATAGGCATCTCATTGTATACAGACGGGCCCTCGATAAACGGTATCACAAGCCGCAATGCAGCAGGAGAAAGGTTTATCGACGTAACCAAACTCCCTGCAAACCTGGCCGATTATTACAATATAGGTTTCCTGGCCACGGCCCGCACACTAGATATAGGCCTAAAACTTAAACAGGTTACGATTATGGCCGGGCACCGGTTTTCATCCGTCTCAAATGTCCGTTATACCGGGTCATTACTGGCTCTTGCAGCTCAGGGCAACGCCGCCTTTATAGGGCAGCAACTGCAGATAGGGCCCTCTCTGGATGCCTCGGCATATAACGAAGTATATCTTGGGGCTCAGAAAACAATCAATAACTTTACCTTGGGAGTGCGGGCAAAAATTCTTTATGGGACGGCTTCACTTTTGACAGAGGAGTCAGACATGCTCTTTACTACAAAGTCAGAATATTATCAGCTGGAGCTGAAAAACAACTATATATTAAGGAGCAGCGGATTACTGAGATATTACGATGTTGATGATATCACCATAGATCTACCCAGTTTTTCCTTTGACAACTTCTTTTACAACAACCGTGGTCTGGCCATAGACCTGGGCGTCGCCTTTAAAGCCGGCGATAAGCTCCTTTTTTCTGCAAGTGCCCTGGACCTTGGCAGCATAAAATGGGATTTTTTTCCAAGAAAGTACACCTCTGTTGGCACCTTTAAATACGATGGTCTCGACATAATCAAATACCTGGGCGATACCACTCAGATAGCCGTGGCTGATACCATACTGCAAAACATTAAAGTAGAATCAGGCCTGGAACCATTCAAAACTCTGCTCAATAATACCTTTACCCTTGGAGCCCGCTATGCCATCAATAGTAGCTGGGACGCCAACCTGCTGTATATGCTCAGAAACGAATTTGGTATCAGAAAGCACTATCTGACGATATCAACGGTTAAAAAAATATCTTTTCTGGACCTAGGACTTCAATATTCCATTTCCAAAAACAACTGGACCTCTCTCGGGTTTTATACCAGTCTGAAGGCTGGGGCTTTTTCATGCTTTGCCTCTACAGAAAATCTTCCCGGACTTGTAAAGCCTTTTGGAACAAAGCGGGCATCGCTAATGATAGGAGCATCTGTTCAATTCTGACTTGCTGTATTCAGAAAAAGTTTTACTTTTGTATCCTTATTGATTTATTAAATTATGGATGGGGCACATCATAGTGGCCTTACAGTAAAAGGCCTTGGTTCCGGCAGGCCGCTGACCGGACAGTTAATAAAGGAACGACATGTTCGCTTGATGGTATTCGTTATGGCCTTCTTTATGATTTTTGTGTCGTGCCGCAACGATAAAAAACAAAATCCAAGGATGACCGGAGACGCCGATATCGATGCGGTAACTGAGGCCATCGATAAAAATCCCGGGGATGCAGCCCTGTATTATCAGCGGGCAAAAAAGTTTTATGAAAAAAAATCTTACGATCTCACTATCCATGACATGATGAAAGCCATGTCCATAGATTCGCTCAATCCTGACTATTATCACCTTTTATCCGATGCTTATCTTGACTATATGAACAGTAACGGAGCCCTCAAGGCGATGAACAAGGTTATCTCACTGTATCCCGAAAGGATTCCGTCGCTCCTGAAAATGTCCGAACTCAAATACATCCTCGAGGATTATGACGGCTCTATACTTACACTTAATGAAGTAGTACGTCTCGATAAAAACAACTCTGAAGCCTATTTTATGTTGGGCAATAATTTCAGAGCTCTGGGAGACAGAGAACGTGCAATAAACGCCTATCAGACTTGCATAGAGATGGATAGCAAGCTGACCGATGCATGGATTTCCCTCGGAGAACTTCACGAAGAAAAAAAAGACCCCAAAGCATTGACATATTACGAAAGTGCCATCCTAAGTGATCCCTCCTCTATGCAGGCTCTTCATGCCAAGGCCTATTACATGCAAAACCATGGAAAAATAAAGGAGGCACAGGAAATTTATCGGCAAATTATACTTACCGACAGATCTTATGCCGATGCTTACCTAAATTCGGGCTTGTTATATATGGAGGTCGACTCTACAGACAGGGCCTATGAGCAGTTTGACCTGCTGACCGCCGTAGCTCCAACCAATTACCTTGGATTTTATTACAGGGGTTTGGTCAGCAAGAGTCGGGGAGACAAGGAACGTGCCCTTAAGGATTTTGAATCGGCGTACAGCCTCAATCCTAAAGACAAAAAAATAGAAGAGGCCATTAACTCATTAAAACCTAAAAATTAAATTTCAATAATATTTAAATTAAGTCTGTAATCATGGTTAAATTTTCTAGAATCGTAGCCGGTGTGATCAGGTGGGGTAGCTGGGGTTCCAAGCTTTCATCCTCCAAAATGGCAAACATGATTTCCACTTGTGTGGAAAATGGAGTTACTACTTTTGATCTGGCCGATGTCTATGGAAATTACACTACCGAAAGAGAGTTTGGTGATGCGGTGATACTGAGCGGAACCCCACGGGAGGACATTCAGATCATAAGCAAATGTGGTATCATCAAACCATGTGCTGAGAAACCCGGCTTTAAAATTTCTCATTACAACACCTCAAAGCGGTACATCCTCGACTCCGTGGATTTGTCGCTAGAAAACCTCAATACAGAATATCTGGATGTTCTTATGATCAACAGGCCCAGCCCGATCATGGATTATCCGGAAATGGCAGATGCGTTCCACCAGCTTAAGGAGTCAGGCAAGGTAAGGGAATTTGGCGTCGTCAATTTTTCACCTGACCAGATTAGAGCGATGAGACGGTTTTATCCCATCATAGCACACCAGTCAGAGTTTTCTATGACCCATCTGGAGCCTATGTTTGACGGAACCATTGACACTTGTGTAGCCAATGATATGGTGCCTATGTCGTGGTCCCCTCTCGGTGGTGACAAGATTTACACCCATACCAAGACGGGTAAAAAGCTGGAAGCTAAACTCGAAAAGCATGCTGCCCAATTCGGTTGGTCGGTGTCAGAAATGGCTCTTCTTTTCTTGCTTCACCATCCTGCCGGTATACTTCCTGTCATCAATTATGCCAAGGCCGACAAAATCCTGGAAACACTCGAACTGCTGGATGTAGAGATTTCCAATGAGGATTGGTTTGAATTGCTTATCATGCTGCAGGGTAAGGAACTTCCATAATCTTTCTCTAAAAATAAAAAAGGCTGCCCGATTAAGGCAGCCTTTTTTATTTAAGCCCGGATCTTTACCTTAATATTTTTATACTTTTAACCGCCGTTCCTGACCTGAATGTCAGAATCAATATCTGGCCGGAGGTTGATGCGTCACATTCTACGATTATAGGTCCTTGTGATACTTTATAATCAAAACATGAAAGCTCCTTACCTGACACGTCATACAAGGCGACCGTACCACTTTGATCCGCCGAAAAAATCAGGTTGTCTCCTGCCCAGTAAGCTTTTATGTCAGGAGTGTTGGTGGGTTCTTCTGATGCAACAGTGCCAAATACCTGGAAGTCTGCTACTATAGGCAGGTGGTCTGAAGCAGTTTCTATATCTTCTCTAAAAAGGCCGGCAGACGACAACTGCTGATCTGTCAATGACCGGGACCACAAACCAAACGAGTTTTTAACGCTCATCACCGACCCGGTGTAGAGGATATAATCCAGCCGTCCGGCACTATAGGTACCCGACTCATTGTACCAGGTAAAAGTGGCAGAGTTATTTGTCGCTACAGGCACCACATCCTCGAGAGATGTATCATCCCAGTCCGGTAAAAAATCAGGACCATAGGTCGTATTGTTTTGAATATTGCCTGTAATCAATGTCTGTTGCTGTTGTTTTAGGCCCACCAGATTCATGTCACCTGCTATGACTACGGGTGTATTTTGTGGTACCTGAAAACTCGATATTCCATACCTTACGCTGCGGACAAATGACATGATGTTGTCCACCTCATCCTGCCGGTCGGTTTCGTTGTCACAGCACGGCAGATGAGTCATGATGTATATCAGCTTTTTAGAGCCAAGGTCCAGAAGAAAAGCTCCGTTGCCATCAAGGGCCTTTTTATCGATGACCGGATACCTGCTCACAATTCTGATATCAGGGTTGACCTCCGAGTGGTACCATTTTCTGCCACCTGTCGATGGCAAAAAGGATTCTATAAGAGCCGCGGTCTGTGCCGAGGTGCGGTTATATATTTCGCACAGTCCTATGATGTCCGGGTCCAGGGCCTGGAAGATTCTTTTAAAAGGGGGCTGCAGGGATGTAATAAACAGATTGTCCTTGAGTACATTGTAAGATATAATCCGAAGGTGGTCGGGTGATGACTTCTTAATAGAAAATGGCAGGGGCGAAAACTGCCTTCCATTGTCAAAAGTGTATGTATACCCGCCTGTGGCATCCGGTGCTTTGTCGCCGGCCACATCTTCGTCAGAAAAGAGAACTTTTATTGTCGGACCCATGGTGGTAAGTCCCGCATCGGAGGTAAACTCTCTCAGCATCCTGAGTTCAAATCTGTTGCTAGTTACTGTAGGGGCTGTAATCAGGCCTACTTCGTTGTGAAAAATGACCTTGGTCCCTGTAGACTTGTACACTCTGCCGCTTCTGGGCCCCAGATTGTAGACCATATCTGCACCGATGCCAGACTTAAAAATGCCTGTGCTGGAGTTGTTATCCGTGTCAATATAAACAGAAATACTATTGTTTTCCTGAATGTTAAGCTCACCGGTGATGTCGAAATACAAGTAAAGAAACTGTTGGTCGTTGCTTATTTTTATATCGGTAAAATCAATTTTACGGGAAAGATTGCCGTCACCTTGTTTGTCGGTAAATGACGCTACGTTGCCGTTCCAGTCAGTAAATTTGTCATCAATGAGGACTTGCTGACTGTAAACGAAGGGCATGGTCACAAAGACCAATATGAGTGCTATAAAACCTGCTTTCAAGTGAAAATTTGTGAATAAAAAATATAGGAAAATAATTCCAACTGATGAACAAAACCGGGACATTTACATTCTCTGAACGGCAATAACCTGATGCAATGGAACCACAAAATTACTTAAATTGGGACAATTAAATAAAAATATTTACTTTAGTGCCAATAAGGTATTTGTTTAAACATCAAAACAAGGACATGGTCAGCAATTTCAGATTCTTTTTACTTAGTTGCACGCTGCTTCTTTCTTGCGGCCTTTCCGGCCAAAACAGTGACGCTCCAAAAATGATTTCAGGAGCCCATTTCCTGAAGAATTGTACGCTTGTCAGCCAACCCGGAAATACACTCAAAGGAAACAATGTGCTTATAAGAAACGGCCTTATAACAGAAGTCGGAGCCCACATAGTTCCTCCTTTTGATGCCCTTGTCATCAATTGTGACTCGCTCTTTGTATACGCCGGATTTATTGACCCCTATTCTCATACTGGAATCATCAAACCTGAAAACAAGGAAAGGTCAAGAGTCCAGGATCCCGGCAATCCTCCCAACGAGACCGCTGGTATCACACCGGAAGTAAACACCTCCACCTTGTTTAACCCCGGCGAAAAATCGGTCGAGGAAATGCGTACATCAGGCTTTTGTATCTCACAAACTGTGCCCTACGGTCTCATGCTTCCCGGCCAAAACAGCCTCTTCCTACTGGGAGACGGACCCGCAGACAAACTTTTGATAAAATCGGGGTCAGGACAAAATTTCCAGCTGGAGGTAAGCCGGGGTGTTTACCCTTCAACTATTATAGGGGCCATGGCCAAATTTCGGGATCTGTATAAAAATGCATCACTGGGACTATCCTACGAGGAAAAATACCGCCTCAATCCGGCCGGTATGCCACGGCCAGAACAAAGTCGTGAGATCAAGGCATTGTATCCTGTCGTCAGTAAATCGGTGCCTTTGTACTTTTTGTCTCAGTATACCAAGGATGTGCATAAGGCCCTTGCTCTGAAGTCGGAGCTGGGGTTTGACATGGTGCTCGCAGAAGTAAAACAAGGATGGCATTATGCCGATAAATTAAAATCTCAAAACATTCCTGTGCTGCTTTCTCTAAGTTTACCGGAAGAAATAAAAAAAGACAGTACAGCTAAATCTGGCGAAACGGCCGCTGAAAAGGAAGGCTTCGATAAAAAGAGGGAGGAATCGTATAAACAATATTTGACACAAGCCTCACAGTTTGAAAATCTGGGAATCAGATTTGCCTTTTCGTATAAAAACGTAAACCGCAGTGATATACTCAAAAACATCAGAACACTCATAAAGAACGGCCTTTCCGAAAATTATGCCCTGGCTGCCCTGACTACTCACCCTGCACAGATTCTTGGCATTTCCGGTATAGCGGGGTCGGTAGAAAAAGGCAAAATGGCCAACATCGTGGTTACCGACAAACCCATATTTGACGAAAAGTCAAAAATTAAATATGTCTTTGTCGAGGGACGAAAATATGAAATGGCCGAAAAACCTAAAAAACAGGACGGGGGCAAGGATCGACAAGACCCCTTGGCAGGAAGCTGGTCCTACGTCGTCGATACTCCTGACATGGCACAGAAAGGCAGGATTACCATCACAAAATCAGAAGCAGGTGGATACAAGGTTGTGGTCAAAGATGAAACAAACTCAGCAACAGAATACGAGGGTAAGAATGTTACCGCCGGAGATAAAAACCAGTTGTCCTTTTACATCGATACCGACCTGGCAGGCCCTTTGAAGGTGGATTTCAATCTGACCTTTGAAACTTCCGGCTTTTCCGGAGCGGTCATTGCCGGGCAATTAGGCAGCTTCAATGTAAAAGGAGAAAAATTGGGTAAACCCGAAAAATTGAACCATTAAAAAGCAAAAGAATAATGAGAAAATTGAGATTCCTATTTGCGGTAATGTCTTGTAGCCTTCCTTTATTGCTAGCGGCACAGGACATGCTTATTAAAAACGCCACAGTACTTACTGTAACTCAGGGCACCTGCCAAAACTGTGACATACTTGTCGCTGGCGGAAAGATAAGTGCCATAGGTAAAAACCTTAAACAACCGGCAAATGTACGTGTAGTAGATGCCTCGGGCATGTATGTTATGCCTGGCATCATCGATGCACATTCTCACATCGGCATAGATGTGGTCAATGAAGGAACCAATCCTGTCACTGCAGAAGTTTATGTCGGAGATGCCATCAATCCTCATGATGTTTCCATCTACAGGGCTCTGGCCGGAGGGGTTACCATATCTCACGCCATGCACGGCTCTGCCAACGCTATCGGTGGCCAGTGCCAGACC
>JAKQGD010000069.1 GCA_029573365.1 Bacteroidota bacterium
ATTTGCTTACTTTTACGCAGGTGAAATTTTTTATTTGATTAATTTTGGGGAAAATAATCCTTATGGGACCGAGGGCCGCATTGCTTGTAGTCGTTATGTTTTTTTGCTTGGTTTTGCCATTGGGCACTAAGGCTCAGAAAACCGTTTATGAGCAAGGTACTTTCTCTGAGGTCGAGGGACAGTTTATTGTGCAGGTGACAGAAGACAACGATATCAGAACCTTCCTCTCACAGTTTGCGTCTGCTAGAACTTCGGCCTTCTCCGAGGCAGTCGAATCCAGGCAACTTATGTCCTCACCACTCAATTTATGGTTGTTAACCTGCAATAAATCACAAGTAAGTCACACCGCATTTTCGGCGATGCTCAGAAGGCATAACGGATTTATCCACGTATCCCCAAACCGCAGACTCAACACCCGTAAAATACCTGACGACCCTGAGTTTACAAAACAATGGCAGTACCTGAATACCGGCTCTACAGGTGGCATTGCCGGTGCAGACAACGACATGGATCTTGCCTGGGACATCACCACAGGCGGGCTGACTCCGGCAGGAGACACCATAGTAATATGTGTCATAGACGATGGTGTCAATATCAATCACGAAGACATGAAAGCCAATCTCTGGGTAAACAGACATGAAATTCCAGGCAATAATATAGATGATGACAACAACGGGTACACCGATGATTATCTGGGATGGAATGCCTTAAAATCCAATGATACCATATTTACTGACGGCGGACACGGCACTCCCGTAGCAGGCATTATTGGGGCCCGTGGCAACAACGGCATCGGAGTGAGTGGTGTAAACTGGAAAGTCAAACTCATGATAGTCGATTATGGCTCTGCCACAGAAGCCAATGCACTGGCGGCTTATGGATATGCTTATACCATGCGAAAATTATATAATGAAACCAACGGGGCAAAAGGGGCCTTTGTGGTTGCTACCAATGCTTCCTGGGGTGTAGATGACACCAAGGCCGAGGAAGCTCCGCTGTGGTGCTCTCTTTTTGATGCTCTGGGCAAAATAGGAATACTTAACTGCGGAGCCACGACCAACAATGATACAGATGTGGATGTCAAAGGTGACCTGCCTACATCCTGTACAAGCGACTACCTAATCTCTGTCACCAACCTCAATAAATCGGATGCCAAGGTGACCAGTGCAGGATACGGACGAATAAGCATCGACCTGGGCTCATACGGCCAGCAAGCTTATACCGTAACTCGTACGGGATATGGCTTTTTCGGCGGCACCTCTGGGGCAACACCTCATGTCACAG
>JAKQGD010000080.1 GCA_029573365.1 Bacteroidota bacterium
GGTTCAGGCGGAAGGGATTTGCTTCATCTGTCCGTCATGATTAATAACGAAATAAATACTTTATATACACTGGATAATGCTTTCACTGTTTTTACCGAATTATCATGTGTTAATCCTCTGACTCTTTTTGAGAAAGGAGGCCGGGGAAAAAAAATATCGTAACCTGTGGCGTGTGACATAAAAATTACTTATGGAGTCAAAAAATAAAAAATATTATGTAATAAATTTAACAAAAGAAAGGTGGTCAGGTATATGGATAATATGGGAGGAATAGGCAATATAGGCGGCCAGTTAGATACAGGGTATATGAAGAGTGATACCAGTTTTAAGAAAGGTATACACAAAGCAAAATCAGTAAGGAATAGAAGGGCAAAAAGAAAAGTAAGACCTCATATTCCCAAAATGGAAGCGTCTCATCAGCAAACAAATCAAAAACTCGGTGAAGGCAGGAAACAGGGTCATTCTGCCCAGGATAAATTTATGGGCAATCAATATGCAAAAGATGCCATGTCCGGTGGCAAGGGTATGCTCGGCCTTATGCCTAAAAACATGGGAGCTTTAGCCATGATGGGCGGTCAGCAGATGGGGAAAGGCGGAAGTATGGCCAATACTGCCTATCAGGCACCTGTTCAGGTAATGGCAGGTATGGGCAATATGGAATACGGTTCTATGACCCAGATAGATCCTCTCACATCTGCTCTGAGCCGTGTCGGAGGGTTCCAGCAACAGATTGGTGTGGGACTCCAGACATGCTTTACAGACGGCAGAATGCAGATGAACATGAACCAGATGTTTTCTAAAAACATGCTGCAACATACGAAAATGGGTCAGATGTTTGGCATGAAAGAACAGATGTTCGGCTTAAAAGAAAAGATGTTCAACGGTATAGGCCAGACATTAAACAATGTAGGAACAGCTCTTAATACTGCTGCAACAGGTGTAAATGCTGCAGCCACCGGTGTTGAAGCTGCTGCATCAGCAGTTGCTGCTGTTCCCTATGTAGGGCCTGCCTTATCTGCTGCTCTGAAAGTCGTTGCAAAAATGTTAAAAATGATAGCCAAACTTCTGCAGAATGTGGCAAAACAGATGCAGAACATGGGTAAAACTATGACTCAAAAAGGCCAGCTTATGGGTCAGCAGAAGAATATGATGAACATGAAAAAAATGATGGAAAATAAACTTGCTGAAATGTTCAAAGGCCAGCTTAAAGTGGGCCAGGAAAGAATGGGCAATATACAGAATGCAATGGGAAATCTTCAGCAACAGCAGGGTTTATGCAGAGCCCATCAGAATGCCATAATGAAGAGACTCGAAGAACTGGGTGCAAATCCTGCAGATGTACGTGGTAATATGATGCAGAATATGGGCAATTTCCTCGGCATCGGACAGCAACAGGGTATGGGGAAAAACATGATGGGTGCCGGTATGTTAGGAGCAGCCATGGGACTCGGTGCAATGGCAGGAGTTGCCATGAATAACATGATGAGACCCAATATGGCTATGAACATGGGTATAAACATGGGTATGCCATCTATGCCTGCCACAGGCGGCGGTTTCGGCGGAGGAAGTTTTGCCGGTGCCGGCTTCGGAGGAGGCGGATTCGGCGGAGGATTCGGAGGAGGCAGCTTCAGCGGCGGCGGTCCTTCTATGTCAATGCCGTCTATGTCAATGC
>JAKQGD010000089.1 GCA_029573365.1 Bacteroidota bacterium
AGCTTCCGCAGCTTCCATAATGGCGTCTGCTGCAAATCCTGGCGGTACAAAAATGATGGATGTGTCGGCCCCTGCTTTCTGGACGGCTTCTTTTACGGTATTGTAAACAAGCTTGCCCAGATGTTCTGTGCCTCCCTTACCCGGCGTGACACCTCCTATGATGTTGGTGCCATACTCTATCATCTGTTCTGCATGAAAGGTTCCTTCCTTTCCCGTAAAGCCCTGGACGATAATCCTGGAGTCTTTATTGACCAATACGCTCATGCTGAAATATTATTTTTTTTCTGTTTGTTCTATGAGGATTACTTCTTCGCCAGGCAGGTGCATCAGGTGTTTTTCCCTGGCAAACTTTACCTGATCATTTCTGAGGTCTTCCCTGTCATGGAGTGCCTGAACTATCTCGCCATCAAGCCTTTTCTTCTCCTCCTCCATCCTCGAAATAGTGCCTTTGAGCCTTTGATAAGCAAAAATGTTGTGTTTGTCAAAAAATGACACCCAGACAATAAACAATAGAGTAACTACTGTATATTTGTTAATCCAGGAAGGAGAAATTCCAATAAGAGAAGCAATGTCCTCGATAATTTTCTTATCTTTTGCCATAAATCAATATTTAGAATTTACAGAAAACGTTGAGACCTGCTGCAAAAATACCAAAACTATTACGAAAGAAGAGATTTTCCTGGATAAAAAGCTGAATCTCCCAATTCTTCCTCTATCCTGAGCAACTGATTGTACTTGGCAATCCTGTCGCTCCTTGATGCCGATCCTGTTTTAATCTGACCTGTATTGAGTGCCACTGCCAGGTCAGCAATGGTTGTATCTTCCGTCTCTCCGGACCTGTGGCTCATTACCGATGTAAAACCGTTTCTTGTGGCAAGGTTTACTGCGTCTATGGTTTCTGTGAGTGATCCGATCTGATTTACCTTGACCAGGATAGAGTTGGCTGCTTCCAGTTCTATTCCTTTCTGCAATCTTTTGGTATTGGTAACAAAAAGGTCATCGCCCACGAGCTGTACTTTGGCACCCAGTTTTTTGGTGAGCTTGGTCCAGTGGTCCCAATCGTCTTCGTGCAGGCCATCCTCGATAGAAAAAATAGGGTATTTGCTGACCCAGCTTGCCCAATATTCTACCATCTCTTCGCTTGTAAGTTTTTTACCTCCTGACTTGTGGAAATGGTAAACTTTTTCTTTTTCGTTGTAAAACTCAGAGGCTGCGGCATCCATAGCTATCATGATGTCTGTACCCGGACGGTATCCTGCAGCTTCTATGGATTTTAAGACGATCTCAATTGCCTCCTCATTGGATTTGATATTGGGTGCAAACCCTCCTTCATCACCCACATTTGTGGAGTACCCTTTGGATTTCAAGACAGACTTAAGGTGGTGAAACACCTCCACTCCCATTCTGAGTCCTTCAGAAAACAGGTCGGCTCCTACAGGCATAATCATAAATTCCTGAAAGTCTATGCTGTTGTCGGCATGAGAACCCCCATTGAGAATATTCATCATAGGTACAGGCATAACATGTGCATTTACACCGCCTATATATCTGTAGAGGGACTGTCCGGATTCTTCTGCTGCTGCTTTGGCTACAGCCAGAGAAACGCCCAGGATGGCATTAGCACCCAGGTTAGATTTGTTTTCTGTAGCGTCCAGCTCCAGCATGATGTCGTCAATGTATCTCTGTTCAAAGACGTCCTCGCCTATCAAAGCTTCACGTATTTTGTCATCTATGTTGTTGCAAGCGTTAAGCACTCCTTTGCCCAGGTAACGGCTCTTGTCATTGTCTCTGAGTTCCACTGCCTCATATTTGCCTGTAGATGCTCCTGAAGGGACTGCGGCCCTTCCCATCACTCCGTTTTCGGTAAGGACTTCCACCTCTACTGTAGGATTTCCCCTTGAATCCAGGATTTCCCTGGCCCTGATGTCAACGATTACACTCATTATTATGAATTTATTTTAATTGTTCTTTGATTGCAAAATCAGTTTTATAAACTCGTCAAAAAGATACCTGGAGTCATGGGGCCCCGGATTGGACTCAGGGTGGTATTGCACAGAAAAGGCCGGCTGGTCTTTCATTCTGATGCCTTCGACAGTATCGTCATTGAGGTTTCTGTGTGTGATTTCTAACTTATCGGCATGTGCCATTATGTCTTCTTCGCTAACCGAAAAACCATGGTTCTGGCTTGTCACTTCACACTTGCCGGTGTTCATGTTTATCACCGGGTGATTGGCCCCCCTGTGTCCGTGATGCATCTTATAGGTAGACACCCCAACAGCCAAAGCCAGTATCTGATGTCCCAGACAAATTCCAAATACAGGTTTTTTTGTTATGAGTATGTCTCTGACCGTATTTATGGCATAGTGCATAGAAGCAGGGTCGCCAGGGCCGTTTGATAAAAAATAGCCGTCGGCATGAAACTGAGCCAGCTCGTTAAATGGGGTCCTTGCCGGAAAAATCCTTAGAAATGCTCCTCTTTCTGCAAGGCAATTAAGTATGTTTTGTTTTGTGCCAAAATCCAGGACAGCTATTTTGATTCCTGCCTCAGGGTCTCCCAGAGTATACACCTCATGTGCAGTCACCCTGCTGGCCAGTTCCAGTCCTTCCATGGATGGGACCTTCTGCAATTTGTTTGCCAGAGACTCCTTGTCAAAGTCTTCGGTCGAGATGATACAGTTCATTGCTCCTTTGTTTCGTATGTTTTTTACAATGGATCTGGTGTCCACATCATGGATGCATACGATATTGTTTTTTACGAAGTAATCCTGAATGTCGTCATCTGCCATTGGCCGGCTATATTCATTGGTAAAATTCCTGCAAATAAGTCCAGAAATCTGCACTTTGCCTGATTCGGACTCGTCATTTTTGACACCATAATTGCCGATGTGCACATTGGTAGTAACCAATACCTGGCCAAAGTAAGAAGGATCTGTGAATATCTCCTGGTAACCAGTCATACCTGTATTGAAACACACTTCGCCTGTAGCAGTGCCTCGGGCACCTGCCGCTGTTCCTTCAAAAAAACTGCCGTCATCAAAAAGTACGACCGCTTTTTCTCTTTTTATACCTTCCATATGGAGATCCGGAATTTGCCGCAAATATACGCTTAACGCAATACTTATTATATATTGCCATCATATAAAAACATATGAGACAGCCTGTTCCGCACCAGAAATAACAGTATGCCGGTACTATCGATTCTCAGCATCATAATTGGGCCAAAAAAAAAGGTGCAAACACCATGCGTGTCTACACCCTTATTGTTGTTAAGGTTTGTGGGTTTTATTCCTCCTCGTGGGTAGGATTTACTTCTTCTGCTATAACTGGGGCAGTAACAGCGGCTGCAGCAGCTGCCACAGTGCTTCCACCGGAGCCACCTTTTCTTCGGCCTCTTCTTGTTCCTGCCTTGGCAGTTCCTACTTTGGCCTTCATAACATCATTAAAGTCTACCAATTCAATCATTGCAGTTTCTGCACCGTCACCTTTTCTAAATCCGGTTTTAATGATTCTGCAATATCCTCCCGGCCTGTCGGCAATCTTAGGGGCTACCACATCAAAAAGCTCTTTAATTACATCCTTGTTCTGAAGGTCGGCAAATACCATCCTTCTGGAGTGTGTGGTGTTGTCTTTGGATCTGGTAAGGATGGGCTCTACAAAAACCCTCAAAGCTTTGGCTTTAGCCAAGGTGGTGCTGATCCTTTTGTATGTGATCAATGAATTAGACAAATTCAGCAACAGAGCGTCCCTGTGTGCTTTTTTTCTGCCGAGATGGTTGAATTTTTTACCGTGTCTCATGTTAAAATTCTTGTGGTACCACTATTGTCCGTGCCTCTATCCGGCCATGGGCTCATCGGCCAACGTTTCATACCTGTTAATAATAAATCCGATTTACGGGCCGGAACGATTATTCTTCGTCCAGTTTATATTTAGACAGGTCCATGCCAAAGGTTAAACCTTTCTGCTGGAGCAATTCTTCAATTTCTACCAAAGACTTCTTACCGAAGTTTCTGAACTTAAGCAACTCATGCATGTCAAACTTAACCATCTCTCCGAGAGAGTTAATTTTGGCTGCTTTAAGACAGTTGTAGGCTCTGACCGAAAGATCAAGATCTTCGAGTGAGGTTTTCAACAGCTTACGCATATGAAGGATATGTTCGTCTACAACATCGTCCTGTCGGCTTGTAGAGTCGTTAAATGTGATGTTCTCGTCAGTGATCAGCATCAGGTGCTGAATCATAATCCTCGAAGCTTCTTTAATCGCTTCTTCAGGGTGTATGGTACCGTCTGTTTTGATGTCCATGGTGAGTTTTTCGTAGTCAGTACGCTGACCCACCCTGGTATTTTCTACTTTATACGACACCTTTTTGATAGGAGTATATATAGCATCCACAGGAATTACCCCTATTGCTGCTTCTTTGCTTAGTCCTTCATCTGCCGGAACATAACCTCTGCCTTTGGTTATAGTAAATTCAATTTCCAGTGTCACATTTGGCTCCATGGTGCAGATATACAAATCTGGGTTCATCACCTTAAATACATTGGTGCTTGCTTCTATGTCACCAGCCAAAAATTTATCCTTTCCGGAAACAGTTACATATATCTTCTCTTCCTCAGATCCTTCGCTGATGACTACAGGTTTAAGTCTTATCTGCTTAATGTTCAGAATGATATCAACAACATCCTCGACCACTCCTTTGATGGTAGAAAACTCATGATCCACGCCTGCGATACGGATAGCCGAAATGGCATATCCCTCGAGAGACGAGAGCAATATTCTTCTTAATGAATTTCCAATGGTTTGTCCAAAACCTGGTTCAAGTGGCTTAAACTCAAATACGCCCTCAAAATCATCAGATTTCTGCAAAAGGATCTTTTCAGGCTTTTGGAAGTTCAGAATACTCATTACTATTTTTTTTCTTTTATAAAAAATGGAAGAGGCCGCCTCTAAAGGCAGCCATAAAATTACTTGGAATACAATTCTACGATCAGTTGTTCGTTGATGTTTTCCGGTATTTTTTCTCTTTCAGGATGAGCCAGATATCTGCCTTCCATCTTGTCGGGATTCCACTCTATCCAACCGAATGACCTTCCTTCCCTTTTAGCGGATGTATTGGCAACTATTACATCAAGGCTTCTGGATTTTCCTCTTACGGCCACCACGTCACCAGGCTTCAGAAGCCTAGAAGGTATGTTACATACGACACCATCTACTGTAATATGTCTGTGTGTGACAAGCTGTCTTGCTGCCCTTCTGGTCTTGGCTATGCCCATCCTGTATACAACATTGTCAAGCCTTGACTCCAGCAACTGGAGAAGAATTTCACCTGTTACACCAGATTTAGCTGCGGCCTTTTCAAATAGATTTCTGAATTGTCTTTCCAAAACACCATATGTGTACTTGGCCTTTTGCTTTTCGTTCAATTCTATTGCATAGTCAGTACGCTGCTTACGCTTTTTCATCTGACCGTGCTGGCCTGGAGGGTATTTCCTCTTTTCAAATGCCTTGTCATGGCCGAAAATTGCCTCGCCGAATGCCCTCGCCTTTTTTGTAGTAGGCCCTGTATATCTTGCCATTTAATATATGGATTTTAGGATATAATTAAACTCTTCTTTTCTTGGGTGGTCTGCAGCCGTTGTGTGGAACCGGAGTGGTATCCTTGATCCTGATCACTTTAATGCCGGCTGCGTCGATGGCCCTGATGGCTGATTCTCTACCAGCTCCGGGACCTTTGACATATACCTCTACGGTTCTTAGCCCGGCTTCATAAGCTGACGATGCAGCATCCGTCGCAGCAAGCTGTGCCGCATACGGTGTGTTTTTCTTGCTGCCCTTGAAGTTGGACTTTCCTGCCGAACCCCATGTAATCACCTGGCCTGATCTATTGGTCAGTGAGATGATAATATTGTTAAAAGAAGCATGAATGAAGGCCAATCCTTCTGATTCTACCTTGACGACACGCTTCTTAACGACTTTTTTACCTTTAGCCATATCAAATAATAATTATCGGTTATTTAGTTGCTTTCTTCTTGTTGGCTACTGTTTTCTTCTTGCCTTTACGAGTCCTTGCATTTGTTTTAGTGCTTTGGCCCCTGACAGGCAGTCCCTTTCTATGTCGGATACCTCTGTAGCAGGCAATGTCCATCAGCCTTTTGATGCTAAGCTGGACCTCACTTCTGAGTTCTCCCTCCACCCTGAATTCATCCTGGATGTATTTAGAAATGAACTTAATATTTTCATCAGACCAGTCCTGAACCTTTGTATGTTCGGATACGCCTGCAGCATCAAGTATTCTCTTTGCAAGAGTCGGACCGATACCGTAGATATAGGTCAGACCTATGATCCCTCTTTTATTTCTTGGTAAATCTACCCCAGCTATTCGTGCCATATTATGTAATATTAACCTTGTCTTTGTTTAAACTTGGGATTCTTCTTGTTAATCACATAAAGCTTCCCTTTCCTTCTGACTATCTTGCAATCAGCCGAACGCTTTTTGATTGATGCCTGTACCTTCATTGCTGTTACGCTTTTAAAATATTATTTATACCGGTAGTTGATTCGTCCCCTGGTCAGGTCATATGGTGACATTTCCACAGAAACTTTATCGCCCGGAAGTATCCTGATATAATGCATTCTCATCTTTCCCGAAATGGTAGCAGTGATAAGATGCCCGCTCTCCAACCTGACTCTGAACATAGCATTGGATAATGATTCTTCGATGATTCCATCCAGCTTTATAAGGTCTTGTTTAGCCATTTTTTAAATTGGAGTGCAAAGTTCTATAAATTTATCGAAATATTTACCAATTCAGCGTTCTTTTTTACGGCTTCGTCCACAAAACTATGATCAGACAAAATATCAGCTCCATCT
Source organism: Bacteroidota bacterium (assembly GCA_029573365.1). Taxonomy (GTDB): domain Bacteria; phylum Bacteroidota; class Bacteroidia; order Chitinophagales; family Saprospiraceae; genus OLB9. The sequence continues at coordinate 6,869 of JAKQGD010000089.1, forward strand.
CTTCTCACCGCTACACTGTGCTCGAAGTGAGCTGAGGCTTTGCCGTCTCTTGTGAGTATCGTCCAGCCGTCTTCCTGCTGTTTTACTGCTTTGTTTCCCAGATTGACCATGGGCTCTATCGCTAGTACCATACCTTCTTTCAATAATGGACCTTTTCCTTTGAGTCCGAAATTGGGTACTTCAGGATCTTCATGAAGACTTTTACCGACTCCATGTCCCACAAGTTCTCTCACCACTCCATATCCATGCCGCTTTTCGCAATACTGCTGGATGGCAAAACTTATGTCTCCGATTCTGTTTCCCGATTTGATGGCTTCGATACCTTTGTACAGGGATTCCCTTGTGACTTTTAGCAGTGCCTTAACATCGGCATTAACCATGGAAAAAGCAAAGCTGAAAGCTGCATCTCCATAAAAGCCATTGAGCAATACGCCGCAATCGACTGATACAGAGTCTGACTCTTTAAAGGCTCTCTCTGTAGGAATGCCATGAACCACAGCGTCATTGAGTGACATGCAAAGGGTCGCCGGAAAACCCCGGTATCCCTTGAATGCAGGAATGCCTCCCTGGTCACGGATAAATTCTTCCGCTTTTTTGTCAATATTTTTGCCGTGTTCTCCTACTTTTAGAAGGCCGGCTACATAGGCCAGAGTTTTGCTTACGAGCATATTGCTCTCCCTCATTAACTCTATCTCCTCATTGGTCTTGTAGTAAATCATTAGAGAAATTACATTCCTGCACCTATAGTGATGCCCTGATTGCCTCTTCCCTGTATTCTGCCTGATTTTACAAGTCCGTCATATTTTCTCATGAGCAGATAACTTTCTATCTGCTGCAAAGTATCCAGTACTACACCCACCAAAATCAGCAAGGATGTACCTCCGAAGAAGTATGCCCATGCCGTATTGACTCCAAGCTTTGTGATAATTGCCGGCAAAATGGCAATAACTCCTATAAATATGGCACCCGGAAGTGTAATCCTGGTAGTAAGTGTATCAATATAATCCTGAGTGTCCTGACCGGGCTTTATACCTGGAATGAATGAGTTCATCCTCTTAAGGTATTCGGCATATTGCTGAGGATTTACAATTAACGCAGTATACACATAGGTAAAAATAACGATCAGGATAAAAAACACAACGTTATATGCCAGTGATCCTGGGTTGTTGAGTGCCAGGAGCAGATCACTTTGCACACCTGCATTGCTGGTCGCCCACTGAGCAGCTGTCAATGGAAGAAACATAATAGCCTGAGCAAAGATGATAGGCATAACACCGGCAGCACTCAACTTGAGGTTGATAACATCGTTTCCGCCTCCGGCACTCATGTTTCCGGCTGCTCGACCTACCATTCTCTTTGCCGCCTGGATTGGAATCTTCCTGACTCCCTGCACCACAAGGATGGTGGCTATGATAATAAAGAACCACAGGATAAACTCCAGGATAAGGAAGATAAGCTTGTTGTCAGCAAATTTTGCCAGCACCTCAGCTGCTACTGAGTTTGGCAGCCTTGCAATAATACCTACCATGATAAGAAGTGATATACCATTTCCTATACCCCTGTCTGTAATTCTCTCTCCCAGCCACATGGCAAATATGGTACCTGTAGCCAGAATAATCATGTTGCTAAACCAAAATACAGTAGGATTTATGGACGTATCCACGGCACCCGGAGTGGTCTTGAGCATTAACAGGTAACCACTGCCCTGTACCAGGGTTATCAGCAGGGTAAGAAATCTTGTGATCTGGTTAAGTCTCTTTCTGCCAGACTCTCCCTCTTTTTGCTGCAACCTCTGGAAATACGGTACCGCAAATCCAAGAAGCTGTACAATGATGGAGGCTGTGATATATGGCATGATACCGAGGGCAAAAATGGATCCCTGGTTAAAAGCCCCGCCTGTAAAGGTGTTTATGAGCTGCAAGAGGTCATTTGCCTTTGAGGTAGATGCAGCCGTTTCAAGAGCAGATGCATTCACTCCGGGCAACACGACATACGAGCCAAATCTGTATACCGCAAGAATCAGGATGGTAAAAAGGATTTTATCCTTCAACTCCTTGATGCTCCAGATATTTTTTAATGTCTCAATAAATTTATTCATGGCTCTTTAATTAGGCATTTATAGTACCTCCGGCTGCTTCTATCTTCGACTTGGCTGTGGCTGAAAAAGCATCTGCCTGTACGGTAAGTTTTGACTTAATCTCACCATTGCCAAGGACCTTGACTTTTTCGCCCCTGTTTATTATTCCTTCGTTATACAAAGCTACTTTAGTAATCTCAGTCAACCCGTAATTTTCGTGGATCTCCTGGAGCCTTGAAACATTAATAGTTGCGAATTCGACTCTGCCACGGTTTTTAAAGCCTCTTTTAGGCAATCTCATCTGAAGAGGCATCTGTCCACCTTCAAAAGCCCTCTTTTTCTTACTTCCAGACCTGGCCTTATCTCCTTTATGACCTTTTGATGCCGTTCCTCCGGTACCTGATCCTTCTCCACGACCCAGTCTGCCCTTTTCCTTTTTTACGGATCCTTCAGCCGGCTTTAAATTGTGCAACTTCATTTTTATATAATTTCAATATCAATAAATGAACTGAATCAACATTCTTCTACAGTGACAAGATGTCTGACTTTATCTATCATGCCCATAATCTGAGGGTTGACTTCTTTTACCACAGGATTGTGCAGTTTTTTAATGCCCAATGCCTTTATGGTATCCTTTTGCCTTTTGCTCCTGTCTATGGTGCTCTTTACCTGAGTTATTTTGACGCTTGCCATGATTGTTAAATTTTTAGGATTTTAATGATTAGCCCTCGAAAACTTTATCAAGGGTCACATTTCTGTGCTTTGAAACCTGATGGGCACTCCTCATTTTGCTCAAAGCATCAATTGTAGCCTTGACAACGTTGTGAGGATTTGATGAGCCTTGTGACTTTGCTAATACATTATGCACACCTGCCATTTCAAGTACAGCCCTCATCGCACCTCCTGCGATTACTCCTGTACCGTCTGCAGCAGGTTTGATCAGCACCTTGCCGGCACCATATTTTCCTTTCTGCTCGTGAGGTACAGTACCTTTGTTGAGAGCTACCTTTACCAGGTTTTTCTTTGCATCCTGCACTGCTTTTTGAATGGATTCTGAAACGTCAAGTGCTTTTCCCAGGCCGTGACCTACTGTGCCCTGACCGTCACCTACCACTACCAGGGCAGAAAAACTGAATGTACGTCCTCCCTTGGTTACCTTGGCAACTCTGGCCAGGTTTACAAGTTTTTCCTTGAATTCCGGATCTCCCTGATTAACTTTTACTGGTGCTGACATATCTATTTCTTGATATTTTTTAGAATATTAAACCTGCTTCTCTGGCGCCCTCTGCCAAAGACTTTACTCTCCCATGATACTGATATCCTCCCCTGTCAAAAACAACGGTATCTATACCCTTTGCTTTGGCCTTGCCGGCTAGCTCTTTGCCCACCTCGGCTGCTGTATTGGTTTTGTTACCGCTTGCTTTGATTGTTTTAGATGAAGCACTTGCAAGGGTGACTCCGTTTTCGTCATCAATAAGCTGGCAATAGATATCCTTGTTGCTTCTGAACACTGACAACCTTGGCTTGGTCCCTGTTCCGGCCACTTTCTTACGGATCCTGTATCTGACCCTTGTTCTGTTATATAATTTGCTGTCCATTGTATAATGGTTTGGAATTGTCCTTTATTATTTTTTACCTGATGTCTTACCTGCTTTTCTCCTGATGATCTCACCAGTAAACTTGATACCTTTTCCTTTGTACGGCTCAGGTTTTCTGTAACTTCTGATTTTTGCACAGACCTGACCCAACAACTGCCTGTCAGAACATTCCAGGATAATGGTCGGGTTTTCACCCTTTTCCATTTTGGTGGTCACCTTTATTTCTGCCGGAAGCATGAAATAAATAGGGTGTGAATAACCTATAATGAGCTCAAGCAAGTTTCCTGTGTTCGTGACCCTGTATCCTACACCCACAAGCTCCAATTGCTTGGTAAAGCCGGAAGATACGCCAACCACCATATTGTTGATAATAGCTCTGGAAAGACCATGGGCCTCTCTGTGTCTTTTTTGTTCTGTTGGCCTTGAAACAGTCAGATTGCCATCTTCAATGTTGATGCTGAGGTCAGGGTTTATCTGCTCTGTAAGTGAGCCCTTGCTACCTTTGACCGTTACCAAATTACCTTTGGACACATCTATTGTCACCCCGGCAGGGACATTGATCACTGATTTACCTACTCTTGACATGGCTGATTTCTTTTGTCCTTGATTAATAAATGTAACAGATCAATTCACCTCCCAGATTTTCTTTTCTGGCCTGCTTGTCAGTCATGAGGCCTTTGGAAGTCGACACGATGGCTATACCCAGACCGTTGATGACCTTTGGCATTTCCTTGGCTCCGGAATATTGCCTCAGACCTGAAGTCGACAATCTGCCCAATTCCCTGATGATCGGTTTTTTGGTAGCAGGATCGTACTTAAGGGCTATGCTGATTACACCTTGCTTTCCAGCTTCATCATCAAATTTATATTTGAGGATATACCCATTGTTGTAAAGAATCTCTGTGATGGCTTTCTTCATTTTTGAAGACGGAATTTCCACCACTTTGTGTCCTGCCATCTGGGCATTTCTAATCCTGGTCAGGTAATCTGCTATTGGATCTGTTACTATCATTATAAATAAACTCTTGTCTGTTATTTAATTATTACCAGCTGGCTTTGGTTACACCCGGTATCAGCCCTTCATTGGCCATTTTTCGGAAAGTTACCCTGTTGATACCAAACTTTCTCATATAGCCCTTGGGCCTGCCGGTCAGCTTACATCTGTTGTGCAGTCTGACTCTTGATGAGTTTCTGGGCAATTTATCCAGTGCATCATAATCTCCTTCCTCCTTAAGCTTTTTACGAAGGTCAGAATACTTGGCTACCAGCCTTTCCCTTTTAATTTCTCTGGCAATGATTGATTTCTTGGCCATGATATATTAATTCTTGATGTTTTTGAATGGTAATCCCAGTTCTTTCAAAAGAGCAAATGCTTCGGCGTCAGTCCTGGCTGTAGTCACAAATGTGATATCCATACCGGTAATTTTATTTACTTTGTCTATGTCGATCTCAGGAAAAATAATCTGTTCCTTGACACCCAGTGAATAATTACCCTTGCCGTCAAAACTTTTGTCATTGATGCCTTTGAAGTCCCGGACCCGGGGTAAAGCCACTGTGATGAGCCTGTCCAAAAACTCATACATCATCCTGTCCCTGAGAGTGACTCTGGCACCGATGGGCATAAACTCCCTGAGTTTAAAGTTTGAAATGGACTTTGTCGCCTTGGTAGGGACCGCTTTCTGGCCGGTAATGGTGGTCATCTCGTTGACAGCATTGTCCACAAGCTTCTTATCCTGTGTGGCCGAACCGACTCCCTGGTTCACACAAATTTTTACCAGTTTAGGCACCTGCATCACAGTCTTGTATGAAAACTGTTCCTGCAGTTTTGGCACTATTTCTTCCCTGTATTTTGTCTTAAGTCTGGGTACGTAACTCATCACTTGATAATTTCACCTGATTTTTTTGAATATCTTACAAGCTTTCCATCCACCAGTTTCCTGCCTACTTTGGTAGGCTGGCCTGTTTTAGGATCAACCAGCATAAGATTTGAAATATGAATTGGAGCCTCCATTTCATTGATTCCGCCCGGATTGTCCTGGGTGCCCTTGGTGTGCTTTTTAACCATGTTGACACCTTCTACGATGGCACGGTTTTCCTTTGTGATTACAAGTTTGATTTCTCCTGTTTCACCTTTGTTGGCTCCGGAAATCACCATAACCTTGTCTCCTTTTTTTATTTTGAGTTTCGGTGCAAATCTGTTTGAACTGGACATCTTTGTTCGGATTTATGGATTAAAGCACCTCTGGTGCCAATGATACAATTCTCATGTAGTCACGATCCCTTAGCTCTCTGGCTACAGGCCCAAAAATACGGCTTCCTCTTGGCTCGTCAGCATTGTTGAGCAGTACCACGGCATTGTCGTCAAAACGGATGTAAGAGCCGTCTTTTCTTCTGACCTCCTTGGCTGTTCTCACTATGACCGCCTTTGTAACCGTTCCTTTTTTGATACCGGTTGGAGTGGCAGATTTGACAGCTACGACTATCTTATCTCCTACTGATGCATACCTACGTCTCGTGCCTCCGAGTACTCTGATACAAAGCACCTCTTTAGCACCGCTGTTGTCTGCAACCTTCAATCTTGACTCTTGTTGGATCATGGCTAATCTGTTATAATATGATTATTTCGCTTTCTCGATGATTTCTACCAGCCTCCAGCTTTTGTTTTTGCTCAATGGCCTGGTTTCTGTTATTTTGACTGTGTCCCCTTCGTTGCACTCATTCTTTTCATCATGGGCAAAAAATTTCTTGGACTTCTTAACAAACTTACCGTAGATAGGGTGCTTAAGCTTCCTTTCTATGAGCACAGTGATGGTCTTGTCCATCTTGGCACTGGCTACCACTCCTATCCTGACTTTGTTTAATGCTTTTTCAGTCATCGCACTATATTTTATTTATTATTGCTTCTTCTGTACCTGATTCTGCTCCTTGATTCAAGCTCTGCAGGTGTAAGGTTTTTAATTTCTCTGGCTCTGAGTTCTGTTTTGAGCCTGGCTATATCTTTTTTTACTGCCCTTATTTCAAGAGGATTTTGCAATCCCTTGGCACCGTGATCATAAACCATTCTTTTCAGGTCTATCTGGGCCTGCTTTATCTCCTGGTTTATTGCGTCTGCAGACATGTCCTGGAGTTCCAGGTGTTTCTTAGTTGCCATAATCAGCTGTTTAAAATTTATTATTCGCTATAATCTGCTCTTACAACCGTCCTGGTAAGTACAGGCAATTTCTGTGCCGCCAGTCTAAGTGCTTCGATGGCTATCTCTGACGGTACTCCATCAATCTCAAACATGATCCTGCCCGGCTTAATCACAGCTACCCAATGGTCCAAAGCTCCCTTACCTTTACCCATACGTACTTCCTGAGGCTTTCTAGTAACAGGCTTGTCAGGAAATATCCTTATCCACACTTTTCCTTCCCTCTTCATATACCTGGTCATGGCTACCCTGGCAGACTCAAGCTGTCTGTTGGTTACTCTGCCTATTTCATCAGACTTCAGAGCAAACGATCCAAAAGAAATGGTACTTCCCTTTACGGCTATACCCTTTGGGTTCATCTTATGCTGCTTTCTGTACTTTGTTCTTTTTGGTTGTAACATATCTTATTGCTATTTAAGATCTTACCTTTTTGAAAAGAGCCGCAAAGGTAATAATTCTTTCTAAATTTCTCTTATCTTTTTTTGCCATCACCCCTTCTGTCCCCGCCTCTCCTGTCTCTGTCACGGTCACGGCCTCCACCACCTCTGCGGTCTCCGCCTCCTCTTCTGTCCCTGTCACGATCCCGTGAGTCAGCGCCTCCTGAATGATCGCCTGTGGACTTACCACTACCAGAAATTGGTGAAAGATCTCTTTTTTCCAATACTTCGCCCCTGAAAATCCAGGTCTTTATCCCAATCTTACCGTAAACAGTAAGTGCTTCTTTGATACAGTAATCGATGTCCGCCCTGTAAGTGTGAAGTGGAATTCTTCCATCCTTAAACTCTTCGCTCCTTGCCATTTCGGCACCGTTTAACCTGCCGCTCACCCTCACCTTAATACCTTCTGCACCGGCCCTCATGGCTGACTGAATGGCCATCTTAATGGCTCTTTTGTAATTGATCCTTGATTCGATCTGCTTTGCGATGGTTTCGCCGACAATGGCAGAGTCTATCTCGGGCTTTCTTATTTCAATGATATTGATCTGAACTTCCTTTCCGGTGAGCTTTTTAAGCTCTTCCTTGATTCTGTCTACCTCCTGACCACCTTTTCCGATGATTATACCGGGCCTCGATGTGTGCATGGTGACAGTTACTCTTTTAAGAGTTCTTTCGATCACAACTTTTGAAATGCCTCCTTTCTGAATACGGGCATTCAAATACTGTCTGATCTTCTCATCCTCCACTACTTTTTGACCAAATTCTTTGCCTCCAAACCAGCTGGAATCCCATCCTTTGATGATGCCGAGCCTGTTACCGATTGGATTTGTCTTTTGACCCATGAAATTGTTGTTTTATTAGATGATTATTCTTCTATGTTTACCTGATTCTCCACTACAATGGTAACATGGTTCATTCTTTTCCTGATCCTGTTTGCCCTTCCGTGGGGTGCTGGTCTGAACCTTTTGATTGACGGCCCACCATCAACGTAGGCAGTTTTGATTCTGAGTCTGTAATCCTCAGGATTTACCACCTCGCTCTTGTTGGCCCAGTTTGAAATGGCAGACAACACCACCTTCTCCAGCCATATGGCTGCCTCTTTGTTGGTAAACTTGAGAATGTTTAGTGCGTCATCTACCGATTTACCCCTGATGTTGTCCACTACCAGCCTCATTTTCCTGGCCGACATCGGACAATTTCTCAATCTTGCAAGTGCTTCCATCGTACTTATATTTAATTGGATTGCTTGATTCTTTTATTACTTATTACCACTGTGGCCTTTAAATGTCCTGGTCAGGCTGAATTCACCCAGCTTGTGACCTACCATGTTTTCAGTAACGAAGACCGGAATGAAGGTCTTGCCATTATGCACAGCAATGGTGTGGCCAATCATATCAGGAACAATCATCGACGCTCTTGACCAAGTCTTGATCACTGATTTTTTATTGGTCTCGTTTGCTTTTGCCACCTTTTCGTACAACTTATAATGTACGTATGGTCCTTTTTTAACTGATCTAGGCATGAGCTTTATTGGAATTTATTATTTCTTACGTTTTGAAATGATCAGCCTGGATGATGCCTTATTGACATTCCTGGTCTTTTCTCCTTTGGCCATAATACCGGTTCTGGATCTTGGATGTCCTCCTGAAGAACGGCCTTCACCTCCACCCATCGGGTGATCTACAGGGTTCATCGCCACACCTCTAACCCGAGGTCTCTTGCCCAGCCACCTGTTTTTACCGGCTTTACCCATAACTTCTAGACCATGGTCAGGATTTGAGGCCCTACCCATCACTGCTTTGCATGTTAGGAGTACTTTTCGTACTTCGCCTGATGGCAATTTGATGATGGCGTATTTGCCTTCTCGGCCCATCATGGTGGCATAAGTACCTGCACTTCTCGCCAGGGCTGCACCTTTACCGGGTGTCATCTCTATAGAGTGGATGTCCGCTCCAAGTGGAATGGCTGAAAAATACAGTGCGTTTCCATTGTCTGGAGTTGCCTTGCTTCCGGACATAAGTATATCTCCTACTTTGACCTTGTCAGGGGCTATGATGTATCGCTTTTCGCCATCGGCATAAGCTATCAGGGCAATAAAAGCTGTCCTGTTTGGGTCATACTCTATGCTAGCCACCTTGCCAGGAATATCTTCCTTGTCTCTCCTGAAGTCAATGACACGGTACTTTCTCTTAGCACCGCCACCCATCTGCCTCATGGTCATCTTACCGGTTCGGTTCCTTCCACCACTTTTTCCATGACCCTTGGTCAGACTCTTTTCAGGCTTGTCGGTAGTCAATACAGCATAATCTACATTGACTTTTGTACGCAAACCCGGCGTGGTGGGACTAAACTTCTTTATTGCCATTATATTTCGCTTTAAAAAGTTAAGCTGTTATTCTTCGCTTCCGTAAACATCTATCTCTTCGCCCGCAGCAAGGGTGACAAACGCCTTCTTATAGGCACTAACGCTACCCCTTACAATGCCTGCCCTAGTATTTCTTGACTTGAGCCTGGCAGGTACAATTACTGTGTTTACAGCTACTACATTTGTGGTAAACATCTCTTCGATGGCCTTCTTAATCTCAAGTTTGTTGGCGTCCTTATGAACGACAAAAGAGTACTGGTTTCCCTTATTGGCCAGCTTTTCTGACTTCTCCGAGATAATAGGCTTTATGATTATGTTCTTGTTTGACATCTTCCCTTGGTTTTAGTTGTTGTCAGCCACTGTTGATACAAGCTGCTTAACTGAGTTTTCGCACAGTACAAGCACATCTGCATTTATTATATCATACACATTTGCATCAGAGACCATTCTTACTTCGGCCTTTGGCAAATTCCTGCTGGACAGGTATACATTTTTATTGAGATCAGAAGTGAGAAGCAGTGACTTGCCCTGAACAGAAAGATTTTTCAGAATTCCGATATACTCTTTCGTGTTTGGCTGGTCCATGTTAAAATCCTCGACAACAATCAGAGATTTATTTTGAAACTTATCTGCATAGGCTGAAAAACGAGCCAGTTCCTTCACTTTCTTGTTGAGCTTAAAAGAATAATCTCTTGGCTTGGGGCCGAAAACTCTTCCTCCACCTCTGAATACAGGGCTCTTCATTGATCCTGCTCTTGCTGTACCTGTACCCTTCTGCCTTTTTAACTTCTTGGTAGTACGTGCTATTTCGTTCCTTTCCTTTGCTTTGTGAGTACCCTGACGCTGAGCAGCATTGTATTGCTTAACAGCCAGGTAAACAGCATGCGGATTGGGCTCAATGCCAAATATTTCTTCCGGCAGTTCGATGGACCTTCCGGTATTGCTTCCGTTTATGTTCAATACATCCAGTTTCATCTTCCTTACTTTTCAATGATTACAAATGAACCTTTGTGACCCGGTACAGAACCCATGATTAAGATGAGGTTCTTTTCCGGCAAAAGCTTTACGATCTTTAGATTCTTGGTCTTGACCCTTTCGTTTCCGACACGGCCTGCCATCCTTACTCCTTTAAATACTCTTGAAGGATAAGCTGAAGCACCTACAGATCCCGGAGCCCTAAGCCTGTTGTGCTGTCCGTGTGTACTCTGGCCGACACCATTAAAATTGTGCCTTTTAACCACACCCATGAATCCTTTTCCCTTGGAGGTCCCGATGGCACTCACTTTGTCACCGACATTGAATACCTCAGATATATTGACTTCTTCTCCTAAGTTTTTGCCGAGCGGACAGTCTCTGAATTCAACTACCTCTCTTTTTGGAGTAGTGCCGGCAGCCTTGAAGTGTCCCTGCAATGCCTTGGAGGTATTTTTAGCCTTGGCTTCACCATAACCCAGCTGAAGGGCATCATACCCGTCGCTCTCTATGGTTTTAACCTGGGTCACAACGTTGGGTTGTGCTTCGATGACAGTGCAGGCGATGTTTTTGCCATTGTCATCGAAAATACTGGTCATACCAATTTTCTTTCCGATTAATCCGTTCATTGATTAAATTTTTAAATAAGACACAGGTTTAAACCTGCATCCGAATATCATCCGAATCTAAAAACCAGAATTATTCCCTGGGTCAGGTAAGCTTCACCTGAATATCCACTCCGCTGGGCAGCTCGAGCTTAGACAAAGCATCGACTGTTTTTTGTGTGGGAGTAAAAATCTCGATGACGCGTTTGTGAGTCCTCAACTGAAACTGCTCCCGAGATTTTTTATTTACGTGCGGAGAACGCAAGACTGTAAATACTTCTTTCTCTGTCGGCAGAGGAATCGGACCGGAAATAACAGCACCGCTGCTTTTCACCGTTTTTACGATCTTCTCAGTGCTTTTATCCACCAGATTGTGATCGTAAGACCGGAGCTTTATCCTGATTTTTTGATTCATAACCTATCTTTAAAATATTCTCTGTTTTAATAAGAGGCCGCAAAGATATAACTCTTTTGCAAAACCAGAAAAATTATATTAAAAAAATGTTTTCAATTATTAAAAAAAATGCCGGAACAACTCCCGGCACTCTCTATGTTTTGTTTCCTTTTATACTTTGGCTCCTTTTGCCTTTTCTATAACTCCGTCAGCAATGCCCTTTGGAGCAGGAGCGTAGTGACTGAATTCCATGCTGGAACTGGCCCTTCCTGAAGTAATGGTCCTGAGCTGAGTCACATATCCAAACATCTCTGCCAGAGGCACTTCTGCTGATATTGCCACGGCACCTCCTGACCTTCCTTCCTGGCCTTTAGGCATACCTCTTCTTCTGTTGAGGTCTCCGATTACAGATCCCACATATTCGTCTGGGGTTACTACCTCGAGTTTCATGATGGGTTCCAGCAATACAGGGCTACAAAGCTTGGCAGCCTCCTTAAATCCTTCCTTGGCACACAGTTCGAATGCCAGAGGCTTGGAGTCCACAGCGTGGGTCTGACCGTCAAAGATCCTCACTCTCATGCTGTCGATGTTATACCCTGCAAGGATACCATTGTCCATCATGCTGTTGAATCCCTTGATAATAGACGCAAAATATTCTTTTGGAATAGAACCTCCGAAAATGTCATTGACAAATTCGAGCTTGGTTTTTCCTGACTTAAAATCTTCAGACTGCAGGAATGAATCTGTGGCTGGTCCGAGTTCGAATGACATTTGTGCAAAAAGTCCCGATCCACCTGACTGCTTCTTAAGTCTCTCTGTATGCTCCACGCTGGCGGTGAGTGCCTCCTTGTAATTTACCTGAGGTGCTCCTTCGTTGACCTCAACTTTGAATTCTCTTCTAAGCCTGTCCACGATAATCTCAAGGTGCAATTCTCCCATACCGCTGATGACGGTCTGGTTTGTATCTTCGTCATATCTTACCCTGAAGGTAGGATCCTCTTCTGAAAGCTTGTTAAGGGCCATTCCGAGTTTGTCCAGGTCTTTCTGAGTTTTGGGTTCGATGGCCAGACCGATTACCGGATCTGGGAACACCATACTCTCCAGAACGATGGGGTGGTTTTCCTCGCAAAGAGTATCACCGGTCCTGAGGTCCTTAAATCCAACACCGGCTGCAATGTCACCTGCTTCCACCCTTTCGATGGGGTTTTGCTTGTTGGCATGCATCTGATATAATCTGGAGATTCTTTCCTTGTTTCCACTCCTTGTATTGAGTACATAGGAACCGGCATCAAGGCCTCCTGAATACACCCTCATAAAGGCAAGCCTTCCTACGTAAGGGTCTGTTGCAATTTTAAATGCGAGGGCCGCAAATGGCTCAGAAACAGATGGCTTTCTAAGTTCTTCCTTGTCGGTCTTAGGGTTGATACCGCTGATGGCATCAACGTCCAGCGGGCAGGGCAGGAACGCACACACTGCATCAAGTACAGCCTGAACACCCTTGTTTTTAAAGGCTGATCCACACATCACAGGGGTAAACTTAAGATCTATAACTGCCTTTCTAATGGCGGTTCTCACTTCGTCTTCTGAAATGGAATCAGGGTCCTCAAAGAATTTTTCCATGAGTTCCATATCGTAATCGGCGACAGCCTCGATAAGCTGAGCCCTGTAATCCTTAACTGTATCTGCTATGTCTGCAGGGATGTCGATAACCTTGTACGTCATACCCTGGTCCTCTTCATTCCAGACCATGGCCACATTTGTTATCAGGTCAACTACGCCCTTAAACTTCTCTTCTGCTCCGATAGGAACCTGCAGCGGAACTGCATTGGCTCCCAGTTTTTCCTTGATGTCGTTTACTACATTAAAAAAGTCGGCACCGGATCTGTCCATTTTATTTACAAAGGCAATAGAAGGCACCTTATACCTCTCTGCCAGTCGCCAGTTTGTTTCTGACTGAGGCTCTACACCGTCTACAGCACTGAAGAGGAATACGAGACCGTCAAGTACCCTGAGCGACCTGTTTACCTCCACTGTAAAGTCTACGTGACCCGGAGTGTCGATGATGTTAAAGTGGTAAGACTTGGTGTCGGCTACGTTTTTGCCCTGAACAGTCGGATAGTTCCAGTTGCAGGTAGTGGCTGCCGATGTGATGGTGATACCCCTCTCCTGCTCCTGCTCCATCCAGTCCATGGTAGCAGCACCGTCATGCACCTCACCAATCTTGTGACTGATACCTGTATAGTAAAGTATCCTCTCCGTAGTAGTGGTCTTTCCCGCATCGATGTGAGCGGCTATACCAATATTACGTGTATATCTAAGATCTTTTGCCATTTTTTAATGGTTGTAAGATTAATTTAATGTAATGAAAATAATATAAAAAGCCGTAATCAAATCAGGCCCTGAAGTGTGCAAATGCCCTGTTGGCTTCAGCCATTCTGTGAGTATCCTCACGCTTTTTAACAGCGGCTCCTTCGCCCTTGCTTGCTGCCATAATCTCAGCTGCCAGTTTTTCTGCCATGCCCTTACCGCTTCTGGCTCTGGAAAACCTGATCAACCATTTGATGCCGATAGACAACCTCCTGGCCGGCCTGATTTCGGTAGGTATCTGGAAGGTAGCACCTCCGATCCTTTTACTCCTTACCTCTACAGCAGGCATGACATTGTCAAGTGCCTTTTTCCATGTTTCATGAGGATTTTCGCTGGTCTTGTTTTCTATCCTGTCCATGGCATCATAAAATATGCCATAAGAAGTGCTCTTCTTGCCCTCCCACATCATGTTATTGACAAACTGGGTTACCAGAGAATCTCCATATCTTGGATCCGGATTCAGGATTCTCTTTTTTGGCTTTCTTTTTCTCATCTTCCGACTATATTATAATATTATGTACTTATTGCTTGCTGTCAGTGTAATTATTTCTTAGGCCTCTTTGCACCATACCTTGACCTTGACTGAAGTCTCTTGGCAACACCGGCGGTGTCGAGTGCACCTCTGACGATGGTGTACCTCACTCCCGGAAGGTCCTTGACCCTGCCGCCTCTCACCAGTACGATGGAGTGTTCCTGGAGGTTGTGGCCTTCTCCCGGTATGTAGCAAATAACTTCGATGCCATTGGTCATCCTCACCTTGGCCACCTTCCTGAGAGCAGAGTTTGGCTTCTTGGGTGTCGTGGTATATACTCTGGTACACACGCCCCTTTTTTGTGGACATGAATCCAGGGCCCTGGACTTGCTCTTGTAAACAACTTTTTCTCTGCCTTTTCTTACTAACTGATTAATTGTTGGCATATAAGATCTTTTATAAAATTCAACTTGTTTTAACGCAATTCAGACTCCTTTCTGAAAAAGAGACGCAAAGGTATTATTAATTTGCCAACGAGGAAAAGATTTTTTCAATATTTTTTCAATAAAATACTGAATCTAAACATGTTCGGTGTCGAAGACGTGCGTGTAAGGCTCCTGTTTTAATCATATATGGGAAAATATATGTATAACCTGCTGAATACTTGCCTAAAATGTTTTAACTCAAAGGTGGATGTAGAGTGCCCTCGCTATCCGGGTGTTGTTTGCCATATATGCTTCTACCACATACAGGCCTGCGGCACTGTGGCTTATGTCAAATTCAATCGTCACAGCTCCCTCCGATTTGTGTGTCATAAACGTGGCCACCTCTCTGCCAGATACATCTTTAACCATCAGATTGACCCACCCTGACCCAGACTGATACAATGTCACGTAAAAGTGTCCGTCACCGGGGCGGGGGTGTATCATCATCCCGGGCTTTTCGGTACCGGGCTCTGTGGTGCTGCTTAGCACGATGGCCTCGCACGCCTGGTCTATGTTGTTGCAGTATGCTCTTGACACCAGCGAACAATCGAGTATGAAAGGATTTCTATGCCCCCCCTGATAGACAGCAATCCTGCGGTTGCGTTCCCACTCGAGACTATCTACCGGATCATCGTAGTGCCAGCGGCAAAGGTCAGACATCATGGCACCAAAGTATGCAGGGTCAGCGGCGTCGGCCTGGCTTCTGTACATGGTATAGAAGTAGAAGATACTTCTGGCTATGTTGCCCTTGACTGCTTCACGGGGCTCAAATTTTCCTGCCACCATCTCCGACCAAATATCGCGGCCGGTAACAGGAGGAGTAGAACGCTCTTCTGTGCCCCGGTACCAGGTCTTTGTGGTGGCGTCAGGTATGTCACCCATAGGAAAGTCGCCGCGGTCAGAGTTGGTTTTTATCCTTGACGGATAAAGGTTGTACATGTCGCTCTGAGCCAGACCCATGGCACCTTTGCTCTGCGGATACACATGTTCTGTGTTTATGCCATTGGGTATGCCGCCCAGATAAACTGCCTCAGTAGGGTCCTGACCGGAAGGCATGTGTAGTTTCATACCTGTATATATACACTCGAGCGAATCGGCACGACCGTCTACCCTGGCAAAAAGTGTATCACGGGCCACGCTGTAGTCCAGGACGGTCTGGGTCCTAAAACTATCGGTCACCTGCTGCAGCAGTGCCGTCCCCGATAAGCCGGGAAAGACGTTTTCGTGACGAAACTGGGCCGAAAGTCCGGTTATTGTCATAACAAGGATGGCCGCGGTCAGTATAAAGCTCTTCAATTTTTGCTGATTTACACGGACAAAGATACGATTAATTGCGGATTAACCGGTCGGATGCCTCCCGGGCATCCCACCGGTAATGGAAAAATCAGATGACGTTAACTTAGCGGTGGGACGGTACAAAACTGTCCGGCCGCTGGGCACTTTGCTTCCGGTCGGATGCCTCCCGGGCAGGTCATCGGTAATAGAAGAATCAGGTGCGGTGAACTTAGCGGTGGGACAGCAGTAAATCGTCCGACCGCAGGGGCTCCTTGCTTCCGGTGGGATGCCTCCCGGGCATCCCACCGGTAATGGGAAAATCAGATGTCGTGAACTTACCGGCGGGACGGTACAAAATCGTCCGACCGCAGGGGTTGTTCAAACCTCAAAACAAAGTTTTGTCTGCTTTAATAATTTTAGCTTAAATCAGAATTATAATTCGTAATTCTTGCATTATATGACATATAATTTATCTTCGAAAAATATTTGCAAAACTTTGTGTCTTTTTAGGGGATCGTAAGTCTAAATGTGGTGATAACCATCTGATAATCAGGAGATGCCGAAAAACAAAGACACATTAAATAAATCCTGAATTTATAACCAACGATTATATGAATAACTTATGAATATTTACAATTGTTTACAATAATTTAATGTACAATCATTTGTTTATCAATGTTTTCTG
>JAKQGD010000100.1 GCA_029573365.1 Bacteroidota bacterium
GACCGCCAGAAATTAAATCTGGTCCTGTCGCAGGTTATGGAAGATGGGGTGGCTTACAACACCATGAGCCGGGCAGCTACAGAAAGGCTCGGGCTTTTCAGAGAGGATAGAATGTTCAGGGAAATAAACGAAGTGCTGGATTAAACCTCTTGACCCTCTTTTTCGGGCACCGTGTCTTATAAACATAAGGAGCACAATATTTCCATTTTTATAAGTATTTAAATAAATTCTCCGGGCAAAAGACTTGATTTTTCTCGAATCTAAGTGTTTTTGGCTCCGGATACGGATTTGACGCCTATTTTACATTTAAAACTATGACGGAATGTCCAATAAATTCAGGCATTCCATAAAAAAGGACTTTATTCCAATTTTTGGAAAATTAAAAAATAATTACAATTATAAAATATTGATAATCAATAATATGCATTTTGGCATTTGTTTTATAGTATACTAAACAAATAAAGCACAAAAAAAATAAAATGCAAAAAGTAGCAATCATCGGCACAGTAGGACTTCCGGCAAGATACGGAGGATTTGAGACCCTGGCGGATCACCTGGTCAGAAACATGGGCGACAATTACGATATCACGGTGTACTGTTCGGGGCGGAAGTACCCAAAGGAAGAGAGGAAGAATAAATATTTTGGTGCCAGACTGGTTTACCTCCCGCTGGATGCCAACGGAATACAAAGCATACTTTACGATACACTTTCTATTATCCATGCTCTGTTTTTTGCAGACGTTCTCCTGGTGCTGGGAGTGGCAGGAGCCTGGGTTTTGCCCTTTGTCAGATTGTTTACCAACAAAAGGATCATAATTTCCATCGATGGTATAGAGTGGAAACGTGACAAATGGAGCCGTCCTGCAAAACTGTACCTGTGGTGGGCCGAAAAACTGGCCGTAAAATATTCGCACATAGACATCTCTGACAACGAATCCATACAGGATTATACCGCCCAGAGGTACGGCAGCCTGAGCAGAATCATCGAATACGGTGCCGACCATACCAGGCCTGCTTCCATGAACAACGAACTTTTAACACAATATCCATACCTGCGTAACCCCTACGCCTTTAAAGTCTGTCGCATCGAGCCCGAAAACAATATTCATGTGGTGCTCGAAGCGTTCAGAAAACTTCCAAAACATCAACTGGTCATCATAGGCAACTGGAATAACAGTGATTATGGTGTCCGGTTGAGGAATGAGTTTGGCTCGTGTGCCAATATTCACATGCTCGACCCCATTTATGACCAGGGCAAACTGGACATGATCCGCAGCAATGCCACATTGTATATCCATGGCCATTCTGCCGGAGGTACCAATCCTTCTCTTGTGGAAGCCATGTATCTGGGACTGCCGGTTTTTGCATACCATGTATCGTATAATCGCACCACCACTGAGGGCAAGGCACAGTATTTTTCCGGCAGCGAAGATCTGTACCAGCTTATTAAAAATACGGATTACACGACTCTTACACAGTTGGGTGCCACGATGAAAGAAGTGGCTTCAAGACGCTACACATGGGAGCTTATCGCCAGAAAATACGAACTTCTCGTCGAAGAGGCCCTGAGCACCAGCGGAAAATCAGATGTGGCACCTAAAGTAACCAAGGCAGACA
>JAKQGD010000114.1 GCA_029573365.1 Bacteroidota bacterium
AACATTGGAAGACACCATCACCGTTACATCGGGTTCGGCACTGCAGGAAGGAATTGTATTTTTTTCTCCCGGGGTGCCCTTTACCGCTTTA
Source organism: Bacteroidota bacterium (assembly GCA_029573365.1). Lineage (GTDB taxonomy): Bacteria > Bacteroidota > Bacteroidia > Chitinophagales > Saprospiraceae > OLB9. The sequence continues at coordinate 92 of JAKQGD010000114.1, forward strand.
CCATTGATCATAAAACCAAGGTCCTTGATGGCAGCTTTCCAGTTTTCGCCCTTGTTCGGGTCAGCAAGAGGATGGCAAAGCTCTATAGAAGCTCCACCGCCGTCAGTTCCATCTGCAAAAGCCGGCCAGGGAGCTGTTTTTTTATAGTCTACCGAGATCTTTGGATTTCCAAGACTGTCTACGATGGATATAAGTTCGCCACTGTTGCTAAGGGCACCTTCGGTCCACTTGAGGGCGGGTTTTTTATAATTTCTTATGAAGGCCGAATCATTGACCGCCAGAATCAGATACTTGCCGGTATCCAGCGATATATTAGGGAAAGTATAGACAATTCCTGATGAAAATTTGTACTTGTACAGGTTTATTTTGGAGTTTCCTGCGTTGTACAGCTCTAAATATTCCAAAGAATCTGTCAATGATTCCGGGGGATTGTACGAAATTTCAGTAATCACCAGTTGCCCATGCATATAAAGGGCGGTAATAAACATCATAACGATGGATAGGGCGAGATTTTTCATCTTCTGCAAATTTGGTTAATTAAAAGGTTAAAATTACAAAAAATGACATTTTGGGCCATATTTTGAATAGATTTAAATTTTTTAAATATAAAATTTAACATTATATTAATATACGTTGTTTACTTTTGCGATGTAATTCATTCTTAACCAAACTCATTAATTAACCTCTTCAGTGGCAGAGTTTCTTCTAACACGACAGGCCCTGAAGTACAAAATCAAAATCTTATGAAGACGAAAATTTTACAAATGTTGCTTTTGCTGACACTGGCGTGGACGGCACAGGCTCAGGTCACCACCTCCAGTATGGTGGGCAAAGTAGTAGACGCCAGTGGTGAGCCCTTAATAGGTGCCACGGTCATAGCTACCCATGTGCCATCAGGAACTCAGTATGGAACTACCACTGCACCTAACGGAAGATTTTCCATCCCCGGCATGAGGGTAGGCGGTCCTTATTCAGTGGCTGTTACTTATATCGGATTTCAGGATTATACGCACAATAATATTTATCTGAGTCTGGGTGTAACTGCTGACGTGAATACTACCCTTGCAGAAAGCACAAGTGTGCTTGATGAAGTGTTAGTAACTGCCACAAAAAACGACTTGTTCAGTTCTGACAGGAACGGTGCGGCTGTAACATTTGGCAATGAGCAATTAAACGCAGTACCTAACATCGGAAGGACCATTAACTCTGTAACGAGATACAATGTGTACAGCAACGGCAGAGGATCCTTTGCTGGTCAGGACTCCAGATTCAGCAGTTTTACAGTAGACGGTTCTGTTTTTAACAACGGCTTTGGTCTGGGATCTTCGGCTTCTGCCGGTGGTAGGACAGGTACAACCGCTGTTTCCTTTGACGCTCTGGAAGAAGTGCAGTATAACATTACTCCTTTCGATGTCAGACAGTCAGGATTTGCCGGTGCCGGCATTAATGCCGTAACCCGATCTGGAACCAACGAGACGACAGGATCTGCTTACTTCTTTACAAGAAACAACTCCTTGACAGGTAAAAAGGCAAATGGAATAGACCTTCCTACTTTTACTGTTGATGAAAAAACATATGGCCTTAGACTGGGTGGAGCCCTGGTTAAAAATAAACTCTTCTACTTTGTAAATGTAGAAAGGTTTACAAGCTCCAACCCTGCCCTCGACTGGGTTCTCAACAGACCTGGAGCCACCGGAAACGTATCAAGGGTTACAGAAGCAGACATGCAGGACCTTGCAAACTTCATGAAAACTAACTTTGACTTTGACCTTGGGGCTTTCGACGGTTACAACAATGATGTAACAAGTACCAAAGGTCTTGTACGCCTTGATTACAACCTTAACGACAAAAACAAATTGTCACTCAGGTACTCACACCACAACTCCGAGTCAGGCCAGAGAATCAGTGACAGTAACTCCAGTAACACGGCAGGAAACGGTAACCGTACAAACAGAGCCCTGGCAATAGCACCTGAAAATACCGGTTATTTCATTCAGGACAATACAAGGTCAGTGGCACTTGAACTCAACACCATCGTCAGCTCCAAGATGTCAAACAACATCATTGTGGGCTACAACAAACAAATTGAAGACAGAAGGTACAGAACACAACTCTTCCCTACTATTGACATTCTGAAAGACGGAAGCACCTACACTTCTATAGGTTTCGACCCTTTTACACCCAATAACCAGCTCAATTATTCCACACTCAACATCACGGATAACCTGAGCTACTATCTGGGAAATCACCAGCTTACCTTCGGTGCTGCGTTTGAATATTTTAAGTCCAATAACGTATTCTTCCCTGCATCCAATGGAGTGTATGTTTACAATTCCATCGACGATTTCAAAACAGCTGCACTACAGTTTAAAAATGATCCCAACAATCCTGTCTCGCCTGTCACTCTCAACAGATACAATCTGAGATATTCGCTCCTTCCCGGAGGTGGCGAACCCCTTCAGGTTCTGAAAACCTCTACCTGGTCAGGATATGTGCAGGACGAATATCAGGTAAATGACAAACTGAAAGTAACCGGAGGTCTCAGGGCTGACTATATTGCATACAACAATGCCACAGCCAAGGACTTTTACAACCCCGTGGTAGCCGGACTGACTTACAAGGATGAAAATGGTAATGACCTCAAAGTTAACACTTCACTTTTCCCAAAGTCCACAATACTATTGTCTCCAAGACTTGGATTTAACTACGACCTTTCAGGCGACAGAACACTTCAACTCAGAGGAGGTACTGGTATTTTTGTTTCCAGAATTCCTCAAGTGCTCGTTTCTAATCAGTTAGGCAACAATGGTGTTAACACTGCGGTCATCAATGTACAAAACACCACTGCGTATCCTTTTACAACAGACCCGAGCAAGTTTATTCCTGCCACCACAGATATTACAAAGTTACCGGCATATGTCATTAACGCTTCAGACGAAAACCTCAAATATCCTACAACTTGGAAATCAAGCCTTGCAGTTGACAAAAAATTCGGAGCCGGATTTTCATTTACAGTTGAAGGTATTTACAGCAAAAACATACACGCTCTTAGATATATCGACGCTAACCTCAAAGGACCTGACAGGACCTTTACCGGTGCCGACAATAGACCAAGGTTCCCAGCTTCGGGAGTAAGTGGATCTACTGCCATCAATGCTGCCCGATATATCAACGGAGCAACTACAAACGTGTTTGTACTTAAGAATACTAAGGAAGGTTACAATTATACATTCGTTACTAGGTTGGAAAAAGCTGCAGAAAAAGGACTTGGAGGATTCATCGGCTATACCTATGGTGGTTCTTATGACATCCAGTCTGTGGGAAGTACAGTTCAGGCAAATATGCCTACTGTCGGCGGTCAGAATTACCTTGCTTTGTCAAACTCAGACGAATTTCTCCAACACAGAATCGTAGGATTCCTCAATTACAGACTCACTTATGGTTCCAACACAGGTGGAGGAACATCTATTGGACTAGGACTTGTTTCCAGCTCAGGATCTCCAATTTCTTACACCTTTGGTAATGACTTTAACGGTGATGGCCAGACATCAAACGACCTTATCTTTGTTCCAAATAAAGGAAGTGATCTCACATTTGATGCTTTGACAGTAGGTTCTGGAGCCACAGCCAAGACTTTTTCACCTGAAGAGCAGCAGGCTGCTTTTGAAGCATTTATCGCTGGCAACTCTTACCTTAATTCAAGAAGAGGCCAGTATGCAGAGAGAAACGGTGCTGTACTTCCATGGCTTACAAGGCTTGACCTTTCTTTGGTTCAGGATGTATTTCTTAAAATCGGTGGAAAAAGGCATGGTTTCCAGATCAGAGCGGATATTGCTAACTTTGGCAATATGTTAAACAACAAATGGGGTGTGGGCAATGTTACCACCACAAACAACCCGCTTACACTTTCAAAGGTAAATGCTGACGGTACCACCACCCTCAAAATGGCTACTCAGGTTATCGATGGTCAGACTGTATTGCTCAAAGATTCATTCAGAAAGAGCATCACTGTTGACAACGTCTGGCAAGCTTTGCTGGGTATCAGGTATACATTTAATTAATTAGTAAAATAATAGATTTAAGGCCGGCCCTCACCCGAAGGCCGGCTTTTTTATTTACAATTGCCATATGAATATCAAAAAATGGATCCTGATGACTGCCGTTTGTTTGACACTGACTGCGTCTAATGCACAGAGCAATTCGGCAATACACCCTGTACCCTCGGTTACCGGTTCATTATCGGTCCAATCGCGTGTAGATTCCCTGCACAGAAAAAAATTCAGGTGGCTGATACAAAATCAGACGGACTCGCTTGTCGCAATAATGGACAAGAGCCTGCTTTACATCCACTCCAACGGATGGACTGAAACCCGCGAAAACCTCCTTGAAAACCTAAGCAGCGGCAAACTTAGGTACCATGATATAAGGGTCGAGGAAGCAATAGTAAGAGTCATAGACTCGACGGCTTTAGTCACAGGCAAGGGCCTGTTTTCTGTGAGCCTGGATGGAAAACCCATTGAGATCCATCTCTATTACACGGAAGTGTACACCGTAACAAACCAGGACATCAGGTTGATCAGCAGACATGCCTGCAAGCTCCCAGACTAAAAATAACTTTTTCCCTTTTTACCGGGGTTCCAGAAATATCTCCGCCATCATGCACCGCACACTGCCACCACCGTATTTTTCTATGTTGGGTATGGCTATGGGCAGAATATGGGTTTTTGCCCCAAGCCTGTTCTTTTGGTCGCCGGTCAAAGAGTCATATGCGGTTTGTGACATACACAGGTAGCGGGTACCGTCCAAGGATGTTACTTCCAGCATATTTCCTGCAAAGGACTCCATTTGTTCCAGGGTGATTTCTACCACTTCCTTGGCCGTTGCTGCAAAAGTATCATAAAGCAGTTTTCTGCTGTCAGCCGATGGTATACTATCCATACAAATCACTACAAAATCTTCACCCAATGCCATCATGACATTGGTATGGTATATCTCATCGCCGTTTCTGTCTACAGCTTTAAAAAGAATAGACTGTGTTCCCATGAGTACATTGAACTTATCCAGCAACAAAGGGTCTGTACGCTGGCTGATACAGGCATAGACGATCCCATTGGGCCTGTCGATGATCATGCTGCCCGTACCTTCAAGAATCAGGGGCTCATCGTCATTTTCAAAAAACTCCAGAGAATATCTGTTTTTTATCCTGAATGATTTTTCGAGATTATCTATGATGTCTTCACGTCTTTCGAGCCTGCGGTTTTCTGCAAACATGGGATATGTTATCACGGCCCCACCCTCGTGGAAGCTGATCCAGTTGTTGGGAAAAACGGCATCAGGCTTTACAGGCTGCGGAGTGTCATCCATTACTGTCACCTGGATCCCTTTTGACCTAAGTACTGCCACCATCTGGTCAAACTCCTTTTGGGCTTCGACCCTCAACCAGACGGCATCTACACCGTCTCTGGTCTGGAAAGAATTATTGACGGCAGTCTGCTCATTAAAGCCAAAGTTGGCCGGACGTACCATCATTATCTGTGAAGTAAGCTGTTTCAAAACCTGATATAAATTTTGTGTAAAAGTAATAAATAATCATATCATGACTATGACCTTGATACATCAATGAGGTCCTATGACTGTCTGTGACTAAAAAATTTTGTGATGGATTGATTGTGAACCATTGACAATTATAAAAAAACCATTATCTTTGTACCGACATTGTATTCCCTGGTTCTAAAGTGAATCATAAGGAGTTATCTTTTTACTTATTTTTTCAATTTTTATTTTAATGAACATTTTTGTTGCAAAACTAAACTACAGAACTACTTCTGAAGCTTTAGAAAAATTATTTTCCGAGTATGGTGAGGTTGTATCTGCCAAGGTAATTACTGACAAGGAAACCGGACGTTCAAAGGGTTTCGCATTTGTTGAAATGGCAACTGATGATGCCGGTATGGCAGCCATCGTAGGCCTCAACGAAACTCAGTTTGAAGGCCAGACCATTGTCTGCAAAAAGGCAGAACCAAGGCCGGCTTCACCACCCAGAAGAGATAACAATTTTAGACCCAGAGAAAGAAGATATTAATAATTGAAAGATAAAATTGAGTCTTTTCCTCAAAGGCCCGCCTACCAAGGCAGGGCCTTTTTTGTTTTTTATGACTGGCTGTACAGGTGTCAATGACATACTTTTTGGGGCTGTATCGCTCATGTCTCTGTCAATGCAATTTTTTTTGGTACTTTTGCGACAAATAAAATAAGATTTGAGATGCACCATCTGAGTGAGCAGGAACTGATAAGAAGAGACAATCTGGCCAAAATCAGGGAAGCGGGCATAGAACCCTACCCTAGCGAAAAGTTTGAGATCAACTGTACTTCCCATGAAATAAAATCAAATTACGCTGATGGCGAAGATACCTATCAGGACGTTTGGTTGGCAGGCAGACTGATGTCCAAAAGGATCATGGGCAAGGCTTCCTTTGGTGAGTTGCAGGATTCTACTGGAAGGATTCAGATATACATTTCCAGAGACGAGATCTGTCCCGGTGAAGACAAAACACTTTATAATGAAGCATTTAAAAAGTGGTTTGACCTGGGAGACTTCATAGGCATCAGAGGATATGCCTTTTACACTCAGATGGGTGAATGTACCGTGCACGTAAAAGAGCTTAAACTTTTGTCAAAATCACTTCGGCCGCTGCCTGTGGTAAAAAAGGATGACGAAGGCAATGTTTATGACGCATTTACCGATCACGAGCAGAGATACAGGCAGAGATATGTAGACCTCGTGGTCAATGATCACGTCAGGGACGTCTTTGTAAAAAGGACGAAGATGTACAACAGTATGCGTGAATATCTAAATGAAAAAGGTTACCTGGAAGTGGAGACTCCTATACTGCAACCTTTGTATGGCGGGGCGGCTGCCAGACCTTTTACCACCCATCACAACACCCTGGATATGAAGCTGTATCTGAGGATTGCCAATGAGCTGTATCTAAAAAGGCTTATCGTAGGCGGTTTCGATGGCGTATATGAATTTAGCAAGGATTTCAGAAACGAAGGTATGAGCCGTTTTCACAATCCCGAATTTACACAGATAGAACTCTATGTAGCGTACAAAGATTATAACTGGATGATGGAACTTGTAGAAGAAATGGTAGAAAAAGTAGCCATAGACCTGCATGGAACCACCCGGGTACAGGTAGGCGAAAACATCATCGACTTTCAGAGGCCCTGGAAACGGTACACCATGTATGAAGCCATCCAACATTTTACAGGCGTAGACATAAGCAACATGAACGAAGAGGACCTCCGTAATACGGCAAGGAAACTTCAGGTGCATGTCGACGATACCATGGGCAAAGGAAAACTAATTGATGAGATTTTTGGCGAGACCTGCGAAGGCAACCTTATCCAGCCTACTTTTATTACAGACTACCCTGTGGAAATGTCGCCTCTGGCTAAAAAACACGCCTCTAAACCAGGACTGGTTGAAAGGTTTGAAGCCATATGCAATAAAAAGGAGATATGCAACGCTTTTTCGGAACTCAATGACCCGATAGATCAGAGGGAAAGGTTTGAAGCCCAACTCGAACTGGGCAAGAGAGGCGACGAAGAAGCAATGGTGCTGGACGAAGATTTCCTGAGAGCTCTTGAGTATGGCATGCCTCCTACTGCAGGCCTGGGCATCGGAATGGACAGACTTGCCATGATCATGACCAACCAGGCCTCCATACAGGATGTTTTGTTTTTCCCGCAGATGAAGCCGGAGAAAGAACAAAGCCAGGCCCAGTAATACCTGAATGAAACTGATATTCTATTTTGTAGCCGTATTCCGGGCATTATTTGTCTTCGGCTTTATGAGCATTTATATGCTGGTTTATGGCATTTCATGCATCTTTGTTCCTCACAGTGCCGAGAGGGCATTCAGGCTGAGAAAACATTTTCTTAAGTATGTAGCCATTCCGATCCTCAATCTGAAAATAGAGGTGCAGGGCAAGCCGGCCGATTATGCATGTCTGTATGTATGCAACCACAGGTCGTTTGCAGACCCCATTGTTTTGTGCAGATTTATTGATGCTTTTGTGATCGCAAAGGCTGAAGTAAAAAATTACCCCATCATAAACAAAGGAGCAGAACTCACAGGTGTAATATGGGTTGACCGCCAAAACCAGCATTCGCGAAATCAGACCCGAAGCAAGCTGGTAGACACCATCTGTTCCGGATACAACATCCTTGTTTACCCTGAAGGTACTGTAGGCAAAGAACGCACCACCCTGCCCTTCAGAAAAGGTACATTTATGGAGGCTGCAGCCAATGGAATCGAAGTAGTACCCGTGGCACTCGAATACAGGGATAAAACCGATTTATGGGTGATACCCAAATTTTTACCTCAGTACTTCTATCAGTTTTCGAAATGGAGCACCCATGTGAAAGTACGCTTTGGCCAACCCATAAAAGATGCGGATGGTACAAATTTGCACCATATATCATATGAATGGATAAATGCCGAAATAGCTAAAATGCAGGATGGATGGTCAAGGATGTTCTGATCCGATACAACGGATTTTACTCCATATCCTCCTCATCGTAATCTTCCGGTTCGTCGTCGGCGATCATATCCAGATCTTCTTCATCTGAATAGTTGTCATCAGTATCGTCGATTTCGAGTTCAGACTCATCGAGTTCCTTAATGACATCGAGCTCAGAGAAAATCTTATCCAGATCCTCATCGTCTATGTCAGCAGCTGCTTTTGAGGTGCCTCCGGACTTTTTAATCAGTTTTGTAATGATGACTGGCTTTTTAGGCTCCGCCTTTCTGACCACCTTTTCTTCTTCATTTTCCTCGATGTCGTCAAATCCTCTGGACCTTTCCTTAGGCATCTGGATATCTTTCATCTCAGCCTGTGTCTTGGCAGTTACAGACTTGGTGGTGGTTGGTACCGCCAGAAGCCTTTTCTTTTCGATCAGCTCACCGGTCACGACACATATGCCGTAAGACTTGTTATTGATCCTGATCAGGGCATTTTCGAGGTCCTGAATATATTTACGCTGGTGATTTGCCATATTATTGAGCATCTCCACTTCTGTCTGTATAGACGAAAAGTCAGTGATGTCTTTGGCAAAATCATCATTGTTGTTTTCTGTGATGTCTTTAAGCTGTTCCTTAAGGCTCACATACTGGGAAGTTGCTTTTTCCAGCTTTTCTTCAATCAAGGCCTTAAATTCTTTAAGGTCTTCATCGCTATACCTTGTGGTAATATTGGATGATTCGCTCATGATGTTTCCGTTTTCAAAAAATCGCACAATATTAGCCCTTTAATGTCATATTACAAAAAAAAGTTTCATATCGAGATATTTTTTACATTTTTATTAACGAATGTATTTTCAGGATACTTACTGACACGGTATTTATGCTATTGCCGGAAGATCTTAAACTACATGTCCTGCAAAAAGTCGTGTCGTTTGCACATCGACAAACTTTACTATCTTTGCACCCTTATGAGATTGAAGAGCCTCCAGATAAAAGGATTTAAAAGCTTTGCCAATGACACTATTCTGAATTTTTCGGAAAACGTCATCGGTGTGGTCGGTCCAAACGGGTCCGGAAAATCCAATATTGTGGATGCCATCAGGTGGGTACTGGGCGAACAAAAAAGCAAAGAATTACGTCTCGAAGCCATGTCAGATGTTATATTTAATGGCACAAAAACTAGAAAGGAAGCCGCGACAGCCACCGTGTCGCTGACCTTTGAAAACGACAAACATATCCTCCCTACAGAATATCAGACAGTAACGATTTCCCGCACCCTTTACAGGGCTTCTGGCGAGTCGGAGTACAGATTAAACAATGTTGTCTGCAGGCTCAAGGACATCAACTCACTCTTCCTGGATACAGGCATAGGCTCCAATTCCTACGCCATCATAGCCCTGGGAATGGTAGACGACATCCTCGCCGACAAGGAAAACTCCAGAAGACGGATGTTTGAACAGGCTGCCGGAGTTTCCAAGTACAAAATCAGAAAAAGAGAAACCCTCTCCAAGTTAAAAAGTGCAACAGACGACCTTAACAGGATCGATGACCTGATGTTCGAGATCGAGGGCAACCTCAAAACGCTGGAAAAACAGGCAAAGAGAACTCAAAAGTACTTTGACCTGAGATCAGAATACAAAGACCTGAGCATCAGACATGCCGCAGTTGCCATCAAGTCCTTGCGTGAAAAATACAAAGGCCTGTCTGAGCAGCTGGCCAGGGAACAAGAGCAATACAGGACAAATGATGCCTCCCTGTACAAGCTGGAGGCCACCCTCGAAAAAGAAAAAAAGGCAAATGCCGACAAGGAAACTGCTCTGTCAGGTCATCAGAAAAAGCTAAACGACCTGGTGTATCAGATCAGGAACAGGGAAGGCGAAAAGAGCCTCCTGGCACAGAAATTAGGCTTTAAAAAGACAA
>JAKQGD010000132.1 GCA_029573365.1 Bacteroidota bacterium
AGGCAGATGCGACCATAGCCACAGATACAAGAAGCACAGAAAAGATGGTTTTTAAAATGTTCATGCAGGTATTGATTTTGATGGTAAACGAGTATGGCACAAAAATAATTACAATTAATGGATAATTTAACTTTTCTATAATTGTCTGCAGAAATGAAAAGGGAGCTGACACTGGCCCGCTCCCTTTAACAATCAACTCAAACAGACAATCAAAATCATCTGAGTAGACTTACATTTCCTTTTTTAATAAACTGGTCGCCGTTGATGCAGGTACCTGTCAGATAATAGGCATAAGCATCAGGTGCAAGTTCGGTGCCGTTATAGGTGCCATCCCAGCCTGTATTTATATCCTGAGTGCTAAACATCTCTCTTCCCCACCTGTTGTAAATCACCAGTGTCATTTCTGTGATGACATTGGATTTGACATATAAAACGTCGTTTTTACCATCGCCATTGGGCGAAAAGGCATTAGGCAGGTATTCGTCCTTGTCGGTACAGCCTACCACCCTAACATTGACCGTCACCTGTCCTGTACCTGTACATCCATTTGCATCTGTGACAGTGACTGTGTAGGTGGTGTTTTCAATGGGGTCAACAGTCGTATCTGTGCCAGTGTCTCCGTTGCTCCACGCGTAAGTAGCACCTGGCAGAGGGTTTTTGACTGACAGGACGGCATCACGACCCTGATTTATTTCAACCACCTGATCATCAAACTGCACTGACAGCGGGTCCAAAACCTGAGGAGAGTAGGTCAGGGTTTCAATACAACCTGTGACCTGGTTGGTGACAACGACCGTGAGTTGTTGTCCCGGCAACATCCTGACCGTAGGATTGGCAGTATTTGCCCCTGATACGATATAGGCTTCCGGTGACCACTCATATGTGTACGGGCCTTGTCCCTGCACTGAGATGCTTACCTCTGATGGTTGGTTGTGACAAAGCAAACCTGAAAACTGATAAACTAGAGGTGCCTTGACATCCGGTGTCATTTGTTTGGTTTCGGAACATCCTGTTTCCTTGTTTGTGAGCTTCAGAGTTATGGTTTTGCCGGGGATGGCCATGACTAATGGCGAAGCAGTGTTGCCTCCCATCACAATACACTCGGCAGGTGTCCATACATAGTCATAGTTGTCTGGAGCGTTGATATTGGCCATGATGCGGTATTCAGAGCCGGGACAAATGATTTCGGGCCATGTGACCGAGTAATCAAATTTGAATACCCTTACAGTGGTGGTCACTGTATCCGTACAACCTTTTTCTGTGGTGGCAGTAACCTTGACAGTAATGTCATTCAGGGTGTTGATTGATACAGAGTTTCCGGTACCTATCTGTGTACCTGCTTCGTTTGTCCATATATATCTGGCAGATGGGTCATTTGAAGTTGCAGTAAGCTGGATGGATTCTCCTTCGCAGATGACTTCCTCCGGTATTGGGTTTATGGCAAAATCCGGAGCTATGATTACCTGTACAGTTACCTCGGCAAACGGACAAGTGGGTTGGATATTGGTAAGTGTGACGTTGTATGTACCAGGCCTGGAAAACTTGTGGCAAGGTATGGCAGACGACGATGTATTGTTGCTTCCACTGTCAGGGTCATCGAAGTTCCACAGAACATTGCCCTGATAGTCGCCTTCCACTTCAAAACACACTTCACGGCTGTTACATTCCGTAAGGGTATAATTAACATCCACCTCCTGATCACCCACACTGGGCACAAGTATCTGCTTTGTAACCGGAGTAAAAGCACAGGCTGTATTGGTGTTAGTCAATGTAACTGTGTACGTACCTCCAAAAGGAAATTTGAAACACGGATTTTCTACTGTTGACGTATCGTTGGATGCAGTGGTGCCAAAATCCCAAAGCAAGCTACCGCTATAGTTTCCTGTAAGGGTAAAGCACATGGTCTCATCTTCGCAGGATCTTAATACTGAGGTAAAGTTTACCTCGGGTGCATCTACAATCATGACATGGATAATGGCAGTATCTCTGCAACCATACTGATTGTTTACAAAGCCGGAAACAGTATATCCTGATGTATCTCCCGGTAAAGTGGTCAGTGTGATGGTGGAGCCTGTTGTATTGATAAAATGAGCGTCGTCCCATGCATATTCTAGGATATGTCCGGAAATGTTGTTTAGCAGATTTACAGAAACGGTATCACCCCGGCATATAGATATCTGTCGAGGGTATGAAATATCTACCGGCTGCAGGTACACAGTAACAGAATCTGTAACATCTCCGCAGACAGCACCAACGGACCTGACATAAAAAGTTGAAGATAAGCCGGCAAAGGTTGTGATCAGCCTCTCTTCGGTAGAAATAACCGGATTAAACAAAGCATTGGTAGACCATTCAAAACTGGAGTTTCCTCCCGAAACGGTAAGGTCTGCATTGCCGTCACACACATTTCTGCTGCCTGTTATAGTGAGGGGCTCAGTATTTGGCCGGACAATAATTTCTATGGTCCCTGTGTTGGTACATAGTTGAGGGTTGGTAACAGTGACGTTGTAAATCCCGGACATCGTGCCCTGGAAATATGGGTTGCTTGGGTCACTGAGGTCTAGGCCTTCAGGTGGAGACCATTGATATATATTAAGAGTATCCGGCACACTCAATAATGGAATACGGTCACCGGGACATACGGTAAATTGTGAGCCAGCCAGATTGAGCTCAGGTTTTACAGAACCCGCAGAGGCTACTATCTGCTTATAAACTATTGAGTCACAGGCTCCGTTTGCTGATCTGGCCAGCATACGCACTGTATAGGCACCCGGCTGTGGGTACGTAAAGACAGGATTGACCTCAGTGCTGATGAAAGTGGTGTCCGTGGACGGATAATTAAAGTTCCACTCATAAGAGCTGCCATCTGTGGTAGTATTGGTAAAAGTAAAGTTGAGGCTGTCACAGGCATTTATATTTACATCAAACCCTGCTGCCAATGGCTCCAGGCATTGCCTCACATTGTACTGAAAATCTCTCCTTACAGTGGATAGCAAAATACCGTTGCGGTATTCTTCGACACAGATACCAATCAAAAACTGCCCTATCAGATTTGGATTGGCTGTAATGATCCCTGTCATAGGGTCTATTTGCAGCGGAACACCTCCCATCATATCCTGTTCGCTATACGGGTTGAGCCAGAAAACGGGCGAATAGGGTGGGGCAAAAGGAGGTTGAGGCCTGGGATTTGTAAATGATCCACCGTCATAAGGAGTACATATCCTGTAGACCAACGAATCTCCGTCGGCGTCTACGGCCGAATGATTAAAATAGAGAGGGGTGTTGGCACATATGTACACATCGGGCCAGGCCACAAACTCAGGTGAAGAATTGCCTTCCATCAGCACTTTTTCCGTCAGTTCTATCCATTCAGTTGTTCCGGAATAAAGGGGGTCTATAACGTTGTTAAGACTACCGTTTCTGCAGCATCGCTGATAGGCAATGATGTAACCGCCCTGGATAAATGGAAGATCTATGGTGTCGCGGTATCTGGTACGCTGAACACATACCTCTGAGCCTATAAATCCACATTTTGACACAATGGTATTGCCCACAGTATCGCTGGCCATAAAGGGTATCCTGATGTCTTCAATAAGCAGGTTAGTAGCGGCTGAAAAGATGCCGATGGAAGCCGGATTGTCATATCCCACCTGGCCGAGCGTACAGTCCCTCTGAAGGGTCAGTGTGATTTCATAGGAAGAGCCACCCACATGCCGGTACACGATTTGGCCTCCCACTATGTGTGTTGCCTCTGCCCTTGGAGCCAGGAAGAAGGCCAGTATCAGAGGCAGAAGTCTAAATATATATGATTTATTTGTCATTTTAGTTCAATTTATTGATATACAATTAATTATAGTTGACCTTGATGATTTCAACCCTTCGTTCGCGAGCTGCATTAATGTTGTAAATGGAATTCCTTTCGTCATTGAGATCCTTTACAACATTGGCCTTGGCAGAGGTGTCTCCAAATGAAACGTCCTTGAGTTTGAGGGTGCCATTGTCTATGTACCTGGCAAGGCGGCCTCCGTTCCAGCTTCGTATTTCATTTCTGATGGAATGCACTCTTCGTTCGCTGAGAGTTTTGTTGTAATCTGATTTAGACCTTGGAGATGCAAATCCTCTTACCTCCAGCTCTATCTTTTCGCCGGACTCCATCCTGTGTACCAGTTGTTCTATAAAGGCCACAAACCTGTCCTTTCCGTCACGTACATCCTGCTCAAAAAATGACTCTATTTCCTGTGCTGCCTCTGTTTTGGAAGGCCCTTGCAGCGGACCCGTAAACTTCTCTACATATTCCTGCTTTCTGGACAGATAGTTTTCGGCCAGAGATACATACCTTGAACTTGTTGTGGGCTGTTTGCTTCTTGGATCAGGGTAGTCGTTGTCAAAATACAGAGAAATGGGCAATAGGTCCTGAAGAACAACTTTTTGCAGGAACATATCCTGTCTTATAATCCCAGTTTTTCCGGCCGTACTGATCGTGGCTGAGGATGGGCTGTAACCCGGCTTTTCGGCTGTCAGTATGTAATTGTGACCGGCTATGAGGTCAAAGGCAAAATCATGTCCAGTATCATTGGTAATGGTCACTTTTTTAACAGTACCGTCGGTCAGGTCTGTAAGGGTCACCGTGGTGCCTATTAGCTGCTGTTTTGTAGGTTGCTCAAATGTCAGCACTTCGAGCCTGAGCTTTGATGGTGACAGATATAGCTTTTTGGAGATATTGCCTGCTTCGCGGGTTGTAAACCTCTCCGTAGCCATAGTGTATCCATCTTTCGTGGCTGTAAGTCTGTATTTTTTACCGGGAAGGAGCTTGAATCTTTCTACATTTTCGGAAGCACCATTGGTGATACAGGATATTTCTGCTCCTGTTTCGTCGTCGTACAGACAGACGGTGGTTCCGTTGAGTGGTATGTCGGCTCCTTCTACAAATGTAGTCACATCGAGGATCATTTCCATGTCAATGTCCACCTTATAAATATCCATGCAGCATGCTTCATAACTCTCATATTGATAGGCAGCCCCGGCTCTGTTGGAGGTGAGATAACCCTTGCCGGTATCTGAATCCATATAAAAGTACATATCATTCATGCTGGTGTTGAATGGTGCCGGCAGCAATACCGGAGTCTTGTCCTGCTCTGACATTCTGAATATGTCCAGACCACCGAAGCCATCTCTGCCATCCGTACTGAAGTAGAGCATGTTGTTTGAAAAATTGTAGAAAGGTGTAATCTCGTCACCCTCGGTGTTTACGCTTGACAGGTTTATAGCCGGGCCATAAGTGCCTCCGTTCATAACACTGTACCAGATGTCTCTGCCGCCACGTCCACCCTGTCTGTCAGAGACGAAGTAGAGTACTTCTGCTCCTGTAGCCAGATCTTTGCCCGGGCAAGGCTGAGTATTACTGGCTCCTGCATTTATATTGCTGTCTAGAAGGGTGGCATTGGAAAACTGTCCGTTTTTATCCACGTCACTCGTATATATTTTACAAGCCTGTGTCCACCCATTGACATAATCGCAGATGCTGTAATAAACCTTGGTCCCTTGTGGATTAAAGGCAAAGTTTGCTACCGAAAGATCCTCCTTGTTTATGGTCCATGGAAGGACCTGCGGTGTCTCGTCGCCACTTTTTACCAGGGTGCGGGCGACCTGCTTGTTTCTCAGCTTTTTACTGTCGCTTTCGAATCTTAGACTCGAAAAATACATGTTGCCATCTCTGTCAGAAGCTGCAAAATCAGCATCTGGCGAATTTATATCATCACCTAGTCGCGTCACTTGTACGTTAGGATCGGCCTGTGCTGAAAGGACTTTTGCCTGGTTGCAGGCATTGATATTTTTCCTTGCCGCCTGTGTCAGCTTCTGGTCCTGGTTGGAGTATTCAGACAGGTATTGTTGGTAATATTTTACCGCTTCATCATACCGTCCCAGCCTGTGATACATCTCGGCTAGTCTGTAGCCGGCATCCGTATGGGTGTCATTGCCTATGGTGTCGACCAGGTATTGATATTTGCCCAGTGCATATCCATAAGCATTGTACATCCTGGCAGCCTCTGCTGTTTTATATACGAGGTCCTGATTTTTTTTATCGAATTTCAAGGCTTGCTCATAATAGACCAGAGCACCGTGGTAGTTCTGGCTGGCAAAGGCTTTTTCCGCCTCACTGATAAATGCTTTTTTTGTCTGGCCAAGGGTTATGTCTGCCGTAACTGTCAGAAGCAGCAACAGCAGGAATATGTTTATCTTATTCATTTTGGTCAATGATTTATTTTAATTTTTAGAATGCTTCTGCTGTCTTGTCAGAGTATGGGACAGTTCTTAAATCTGAATGGTTTGACATTCTTGATGATGTACCTGAGGTGGATCTCATAGGCACCACGTGAAGTGTTCAGGGCTTTGTTAAAGCCTGTCCGGTCGATATCCAGGTTAAATCCTGCATAGATATTGTTTACCTGAAAGGCCAGAGTCGGTATAAAAGAGCCGCTTGTCCTGTAGCCCAGGCCCAGATGCATCTGAAGCTCCCTGCCTGGATTTTGGTTGAGGTAAAGTTTGCCAAGGCCTCCAAAAACGGTTTCGTTGTATTTATCCTGGATTTGGTGCAAAACATGGAGTTGGAGGTCCAACTTTTCAGCAAGCCTAAAATTTCCTGTTCCTGTGAGGCTGAATCTGCGGGGCAGTTTGATATCGCCCAGAGATGTGAATGAGGTCTTTGGCTCGATGATGTGATTGGCACCGACACCCAGTTGCAGGTTAGTGCGGTCTGACTTTTGGTACAGATAGGCGAGTCCCAGACTTGTTTCCACAAAAAAGATTCTCTCAGTGTTCTGGAAAGCTTCCTGGCTCGGAAGGTTCGTGTCAAAGACATCACCATTCCACTGTTTGTCCCATCTCAAAGACCCGGTGTCAAACCCTCTGGTGGCAAAACCTACTCCTGCTCCCAGGCTTATGATATTGTTTGCATTGAGAGAACGGTGCATGGCTCCGTTGATGGTCAGATTGAGTAATGAGAGCCTGGAATCACCCTGCCGGTCATAGTTGACATTGGCCCCCAGTCCGTAGAAGGTCTTGGTGGTCTCATTACCAGGCATGAAGTTCCTGTCATAAGCTCCGCTAAAGGTAGTCCATGGAACCGGTACAAATCTCCACTGGTCCCTATGGCTTACAGTAAACCTGTGATCACCGTTGAAAGCACCCGTCAGGGCCGGATTGACATTCATGGGCGAATTGTAAAACTGACTGTAATGTAGGTCTTGTCCGAGTATGGTACCCGAAACCAAAACGAATAAAAACAGCCACACATTTTTAAAGTGTAAAAATCTGATGTACATAAGCTACGGCATTTAAGCTGATTGATTTATTCTAAAGATTATATTTTAATTTGACGTCAAAAATAATGTAGAGACACAGGCAGATTACATATTTGGAAATCAATTATGTAATATTTAATG
>JAKQGD010000139.1 GCA_029573365.1 Bacteroidota bacterium
TTATGACCGCTTACAATAAACTGGACGGAGTCATGCTCGGAGCGATGCTTCAGGACCACAATTACCAGGCAGGTGTCTATGCCTCTGCTTACAGGTTTTATGACGCTGCCAATATGACGGGTTACCTTTTCGCAGCTTTACTCCTTCCCATGTATGCTGCCCACACCGGGGTACCTTCTGTGCTGAATGAACTGAAGTCATCAGGACTTAAGCTTACTGCTGGCCTTGCTGCAGGCATAGTCTGCATTACGATTTTTTATGGTGAGCCCCTGCTAAAGGCCGTCTATACAGAATATACGTCCGAGTTTTATGGTTCTTTGAAGTTGCTTATGATGGGATATTTTATGGTAGCAGTAGCCTATATTTTTGGGACCATGCTGGTAGCAGCAGGGAAGGTAGGCGAACTGAACAAATTATTTGCCGTCGGCCTCCTGGTCAATATCTGCTTGAATCTGGCTTTAATTCCTTCTTACAAGTCAGAAGGTGCAGCCCTAGCAACACTGGTGACACAGGTCTTTGTCATGGTTGGGCAGGTGTACCTGTGCCGCAGGGAATTGTCTGTAGGCATTACTATGGATGAAGCAGTAAATATTATTGTTTTTGCTTTGGTTATGGCGATGGTGTTTGGTGCCTCTAAATTTATGGAGCTGTTCAATTGGGAAACCAATTTGGCAGTATGTGTACTTATTTCTGTACTTTTGTCGTTTGTTTTCAGAATCGTCAGCCTGCGGGAAATCAAGTCCCTTTTTGCAGGAAGCCGTTAGAAAAACCAATTTTCAAGCTTTGAATTCTCAGATGAACAACGAATACAGCCTTGCCGATTTTGTAAACCAGCTGATAAAATGGAAGAAACCCCTGCTCAAAACAGCAGGTCTGATTCTGCTACTCAGCATTGTAGGCAGTCTTTTGCTCCCCAACTATTACGAAGCGGAAACCACGTTTTATGCTGCCAGCCCTGATCTGGCAAAACCGATACCCATAGGGGGTGATGACAAAGACATCAGAATTTACGGCGACGACAAGGATCTAGACAGGCTTTTTTCCATAGCCACTTCGCATGACATTCTTTTTTTTCTGATTGACTCCTTTGACCTGTATAAACACTATGACATAAACCGAGAAAATCCAAAGGCTAAGTTTAAAGTCAGGGAGGAATTGCTGGACCATTATAAGACCATAAAGACTAAATATGCCGCCCTCCAGCTCATTGTCGAAGACAAAGACCCCAAAACAGCCGCAGACATGGCCAATGCTGCCAGAGAAAAAATAAGTCAGCTGGCACAGTCCATTGTCAAGGAATCACAGGGTAAACTGATAGAAAATTACAATGGGAATATTATAAAAAAACAACTCCAGTCTGACAGTCTCGCAGCCATCATCAAGACCATTAAGGACAGCTCAGGCATCTTTGAGACTTGGACCCAATCTGGCATTTATACTCAATTGCTCGCCGAAGCTACCTCTGATCTGGAAGACGCAAAAGGTAAAATAGAATTTTATAAAAAATACCCATCATACAGAGACTCTCTGATCAAATATATGGCCGTAGAAATGGGTGCTCAGAAGAAGATGGCCAAGGCCAATACAGAACTCAACAAATACACGCCTGTTTTGTCACGACTCAAGCAGCTGGACCAGGAACAGTCAAGGATACACGAGCAGATAAGTCTGGACAAAGAAAGGCTAAAACAACTCAACGCCACTTACAGTACTCAGTTTACAGCACTGCACTTGATAGAGAGTGCGGATGTGCCCGTCCAGAAGTCGAAGCCAAAGAGGTCCATCATCGTGCTTCTGACCAGTCTGTGTGGCATTATGCTAAGCTTCCTGGCAGTTTTTGTCATAGAAAACCTTAGGACGGGAGAGTTTATTAAAAAACCCTGATATGAAAAGCCTGGAAATGGCCACCGGTCAGCCTGCAGAAATCAAGGTCTTCAACGCCTTTGTATTACTGGTGCTTATTGCAGGTGGATTATCCGTCTTTTTTGCCAACCCATTGCCTTATGTCCTGCCTGCTGGTGCACTGCTTATTATGGCTGTAGTACCCGATTACAGACGGCTTTTTTATCTACTGTTTGCTTTGCTACCTTTTTCGGCAGAGTTTTATTTTGAAGGAGCCGGTCTCGGCACCGACATACCATCAGAACCAATAATGATTTTGTTGAGCGGCATTGCCCTCGCTCTTCTGCTCAGGAACAAACTAGCCATTGACAAATCCTATGTAACTCATCCGGTTTTTATATTGTTAGTTCTCCATGTTTTCTGGATATTGGTCACCACTATCAACTCACAGAATCTGCTGATCTCTTTTAAATTTCTCCTGGCAAAAATATGGTACATACTGCCCTTTTTTATTCTACCTCTGACCTTCGGGAAGGAGTCTTCCGATTTCGAAAAAAGCTACCGAATTTTGTACAAGTTTTTATTTGCTTCCATAGTCATAGTGCTCATAAGACATGCTTTCGAAGATTTTAGCTTTGAAGCAAGTTATGATGTAGTAAGACCATTTTTCAGAAACCATGTCAATTATGCTGCTATATGTGTGGTGTGTCTACCTTTTGTGTGGGCTTTCCACCGCATAAGGGTGCTGGAAAACAAGTCATCTTGGGCCTTGTCAACCGTATTCCTGGTTTTTATCGTCGGTATTTACTTCAGTTATACCAGGGCAGCTATTCTATCGATGGCCATAGCATGGGGTGCCTGGCTGATTATAAAAAAGAGGTGGGTAAAGCAAGCTTTGACCATTTCGTCCATCATCGCCACCGTAGGCATCATCTACCTGTCGTGGGACAACAAATACATGGATTTTGCCCCTGATTTCGAAAAGACAATTACTCATACTGAATTTGACAACCTGCTGGAAGCCACTTACAAACTTGAGGATATCTCGTCTATGGAACGGGTCTACAGGTGGATGGCAGGCGTAGAGATGATAAAGGACAGATTCTGGCTGGGTTTTG
Source organism: Bacteroidota bacterium (assembly GCA_029573365.1). Taxonomy (GTDB): domain Bacteria; phylum Bacteroidota; class Bacteroidia; order Chitinophagales; family Saprospiraceae; genus OLB9. The sequence continues at coordinate 2,961 of JAKQGD010000139.1, forward strand.
GGCCTGCCTGTTTTTATTCCAATTACCAGGCTTATTCAATATCAAGCTTCAAAACGTATGTAAGCAATAATCCCGACCAGTCAGGGATACACAATTATTTTTTAATGACATGGGTGGAGCAAGGTTTTGTGGGGTTTATCCTTTTCTTGCTGCTTTGTTTTGCCTTGCTGATAGAGGGCGAAAACATCTATCACAGATGCACGGATACCCGTGACAAATACCTGATAATGGCCACCACTCTGGGTTTTATCATCATATTTGCCATGTGCCTGATCAATGACCTGATAGAAACCGACAAAGTAGGTCCGTTTTTCTTTTACAATGCCGCTATCCTACTTTTTTTTAGAAAAAAATACACGCTGATCAGAAATCAAGCCCAAAACTGAGGTAGATTACCGGTTTCTGTACTTTACGTGTTTCTATGCCCCTGGCATAATCCAGCTTAACAAAGTAGCCCAGTAGCTGCGACCTCAGTCCCAGCCCATATCCCATCACCAGCGGGTCTCTGAAATACCGGACATCCAGCGTGATGAGCGGGGGACTCTGAATGACAAGGTTGTTAAGAGGATTTTCCTCGCTGAAAGGTCCGCTGCCATGCCAGGCCAGGCCGGCATCATAAAATCCAACCAGCTGCAGATTTTTTAAAAAGGAAGCTCCTCTGTTTTGTCCCAGGATATACTGCATGAATGGAATGCGTAGCTCTGTATTTGCCAGCAGAAAAGAAGATCCATTTCTAATGTTGTTTTTAAATCCTCTTAGGTGGAAGGCATTTACCTTGTAGGCAAATGAACCGTCATCACGCAATGGTACAGAATTGTCAAACTTTGGTAAAAGCCAGTTTTCTACTCCCCCCACATAATACAGCATCCTTTTGTTGCCAAAAGATGTGGCCCCGGCAGCCCTGAGTGCCAGTACAGATTTACCCAGCAGAGGTATATAATGTCTTGCATCAAAACCCACAAGAGTTGTAAACCCATTGGACAAATCGAGTTTAAATCCGTCGACCACCTGCATGTCAAACTGGTTGATGGCCTCAGCATATACTTTGTATCTGGTCCCGTTTTTTATATTCAGACTTGCATCGTGGGTGTTGTCAAAAATGTACTCCAGCTTGAGCATGATTCTTTTTTCATTGTTGACGGGCGAGTTAAAGGATTGGTTTTCAGTACTTAGCTGTAAAAACCGGTCAAACCTCAAAGTCCCTGTAACCCTGACACTCCTGTAGATGTCAAAAGGGTATTTGAGCTGATACATGCCCAGAAGAAAAGATTTTTTTGACCTTGTGGGAATGGTCTGTGTTGGATCCAGCTCATTGTTATACACATTGGATTTGCGATACAGAGCTATACGTCTGTCTATCCGCTTTTTCTTATTGTTGTAGACCAAAAAAAACTCATTGCCATTGAATGTAGTCGGTATGCGGAATCCTCCCTCCACCTCATAATCTTCAAACAGGTCTTTATGTGTAGCTTTAAACAAAAATCCCAGTGGTGTGGTGATAAGCTGCTGCCTGTCTCCGGTATAGGTTTCAAGACCTTCGAAGAGCAGGTCATTGTCCATCTTTGTAGTCACATTGGCCAATGCAAACTTATTGTTGGCGGCTATGGCCCTGCTGTTAATGTATGGTTCCACAGCTTTTTTAGCCATTTTATCCGTCCGCACAGCAATTGGCTGGTTTTGCCTGAGTTTCGCCTGTGGCACTCCCGAAGATATTGGGGTGGGGCTTGCTTCGTCATCAAAATCTGACTGAAAAAGAAATCCTTCCTTTATATTCTGTACAGGAGTTTTGACGGTATCCGCTATAAAAGGTACAGGCAACATTGTATGGTCTTCCACACCTGAAAATGCAGCCTGGGTTACAAATGGCGTATGACCCGGCAATGGCTCTACCTGCCCGGAAATACACCTGTAGCTCCTATCACGGTACTGGATGTACATATGTTTTGTACCCTCTGCTACAGCATGATGAGTGATGATGTGTCTGTCAGAGTCAGTAATAAAACCTGTGCTTCCTGTAGCAGGATCAAGTACAGCGACATTGGTCACTCCGGTGGCATCAGTCAGATATACTATCCTGTCACCCTCTGTCAGAAATGGTAATTTTTCGTTTACCTGAGGCGTTGAGGTCAGCCTTATTGCCTTTCCTGCCTGGTCAGGAAGGAACCACAGATCGTAGGTCCCGGTAGGTATTACCGTATCGTAGGCCATCTCCCGGATGGTGTCGGTGGTGCGGTTTGAACTGAAAAGTATACCTTTCTTTCCGTTAATCGATACATAAACGGCGTCTAGGTCGTCAAAATAATCATTTGTAATTTTTTCATAATTGCGGTTTTTAGATTTGTACAGGTATAAGTCCGCATAGCCATCGGCTGTAGCCGAAAATACATAGTCCAGATCATTTATATAACTTATACTGTAAATTCGCTGAAAGTCCGTGGGGATAATCTGTTCCTTCTTCTCGCCAGTTTCCACATTCATTTTCACCAGCTTAATCACGTCTTTGTGTTCATAGACAAAACTGATTTCCGGCCTTGTCGGATGCCATGTGATAAGCGGATAATTAAAATCTGTTTCCTGAAAGACGTTTTTATAGCCATATTTAAATAAGCTGGTCTCTGTGCCGTTTTTAAGATCCCGGGACTTGATTCTGTATTTTCCCTGGTCATTGGATACATAAATCAATGTCTTACCGGTAGGAGAAAGACGCACGAGACTCACGGGCACTTTTCCTTTGGATTTAAGGCCGACCTCTGATGATTTAGGTGATGCGGTAAACTTTCCTTTCTCGGCACCATAATACTGGCTGTAGAAATCCGCCCACTCGCCCTTGAGGTTTTCCAGGGAATTATTGAGTATATATTCAAAGCTGTTATCTGTGCCGCGGCTTATTTTAGCCAGATAGAGCAGGTTAGCTATCGACGACTTGCCATAATTCATACTGATGTAGTGCCAGAAGGACTGTCCAGCTATTTTTGGATACGAACCCGCGAGCTTTTCAAATTTTCTGAACTTTTTATCTGCCTCCCACAGGTTACGTAGTTCTTCTTCAGCAGCCGTGTCCCAGCCAAAAGCGGCATAATTAATTATGCCCTGGCGATACCATTCGGGGACATTCATAAGTACGGCATTCTGGATGATCTCCTGGAGATTGGACCCAAACATCATGTTGTTAAAATAGACGGTAGATATACCGGTTTTTACCTTCTGCAGCAGTTGCCGGTGGTTACCATCAAAATACACGAACATCTTGTTGCCGACAATCTTGGTTTCTCCTGTCTTGCTTGTAAATGTTTCTTCTGTGCCTATATTGCTTTGCTTGAGGTCTGAAATGTCAACGTAGACAATAATCTCTATCTTGTCATTCATCCTGTGCTCAAACAAGTTTTGAAGCTTGTCATGTTCCTGTTCTGACATTTGTATAACCGGGCGGGCTATAAATCTGCCCTTACCATACCAGTATGTGATGAAGTTTTCGGTTTCGTATTGCCACCAGTCATTAAAGTCATCGTGAAACTGTACCCGGTTTTTACCGAATTCTGTATTAATGGCCTGGCTTGTGCCAAATGTGGCCATGCATACCGACACCAGTAGGATGATTACTATTCTATTCATACAGTATGCAATTTATGAAGATAATGACATTTAACCATCAACATCCTCAATTTTTTTTAGTTACCGGGCATCTGCAATAGCGAAAACAGATTTAATCATCCTTCAGTATGGGGCATTGTCACTTTTTTACTGAAAGGTAACAATTGGGTAAACCGTTAGACCTTGTCAGGAGGAAATATTGGCTAATAAACAGTATTTGCCCGCATACCTGTCGGCTTTAACAGTCTGTAAATTTTTAAACACATATACTACGCCTACATGGACCGGGATTACATCTTTTGCTGGTAAAACAGGAAGCTTTCCTCGATTGTGTCTTGTCTGACCTCCACGTCATAACAAGCCTGTCCTACTGCTTCGAGCAAAGCAAATCTTATGTGGCCCTGACTATTTTTTTTATCAGTCTTCATAATTTCTATCAATTCTCCTGTAGGCTTCACATACTTAGGGTGGTGTCCATATACATCCAAAATGGTGTTTCTGATGTCAAAAAGTTCATTTTCGGATATATTGCCTACTCTGTATGACAGGTAAGCTTCGCCGACTATGCCTATGGCTACAGCTTCTCCATGCAGCAGCGGTGTACGGCTGTCCATCCAGTAAGACTCCACCGCATGACCTATCGTATGGCCAAAGTTGAGTATTTTCCTCAGTCCTTTTTCGTTGGGATCACGTTCTGTCACCGTTTTTTTAATCATCAGCGACTGGTAGACCATATCTTCTATGTCCAGGCCCTGGATGGTCTTATTCCTGGACAACTCGTCCCATGTTTCGCGATCGGCGATGAGGCCGTGTTTGAGCAGCTCCGCATAGCCGCTTCGCATCTGGTCCTGAGGCAGTGTTTTCAGGAAATCAGTAAAAATAAATACCCCGGAAGGATCCCTTATCAATCCCACCATGTTTTTATAACCCATAAAATCAACCCCCAGTTTGCCGCCTACAGAAGCATCTACCTGACTGAGCAGGGTGGTAGGAACCTGTACAAACCTGATTCCCCTCATGTACGTAGCCGCACAAAACCCTCCGAGGTCACCTACCACACCGCCTCCGAGATTTATCATCAGCGACTGCCTGTCAGCACCGTTTTTTACCAGCTCCGACCAGACAAACTGGCATGTATTTATGGTTTTGTGGTTTTCGCCTGATGGAATACTTATGACATTAAACCTGGATTCCAGGTGTTCAAAAAGGTTTGAAAGACAATATTTTTCCGTATTTTCGTCAGCCAGGACAAAGACTGAAGATGGCTTAAGTTTGACAATGGCTTTGTTAAATGCCGACCAGTTATTTATGTGTATCTGATAATTTTTGCAGAGGATGTTTTTCATTCAGGGCTACATTTTTAATGATGTTAGTAAGAAACTTATGGCCTGATATATCTTGATTTGCAGGGAAGACCAGCCGCCCTCCTTTCTCCCAGTAAATGGACAGTCTTCATTTTCCTGCGTTGCTGCAGGTTTTTGACGACTTTTGGGTAAAAACCCATAATAGCCACATATACCAGAATTTTGGTTGTCAACATATAATGATTATAAGACGATAAAAATTTTCAAAGTATCAAATGAGTCGACACAAATATAAATAAGTCATATATGACAAAAAAAGTTTTGTCCATGTATTATTAAAATCCTAAATATTTTTTTCAGTCCTTGTTGCCGGGTTTTCCGATGGTGATGGTATACTGGTAGGTTTTGGGGCCTGATAGCTGTTCTGAGATTCCATCTGGAGCAGAGTTTACAACTGAGTACTGATAAGTGATGACCGAGGTCTGGGGAGCCTGAGGTTTAGATTCTTCATCATCCTTGTCAGACACCATGGCAGTATTGCCAAGTCGGAAATGTATCCTCATGGTACGGTGAAACGTGATTTTTAGTTTTCTCGGATTTTTTGGGACTTCAAATTTCAGCAGCCTGATAACTCTTATAGCCTCTTCATTGCATGACTCATCGAGTCCTCCTATGATCCTTACATCTGACACATCGCCTTTATGGTTTATTTCATACCTGAGGTGGACATCTCCTTCGACCATAAGCTGTCTGGCCTGTTCGGGATACCTCAGATTGGCCGTGATAAATTCCCTCATTGCCTTCTCACCTCCGAGGTAATATGGCTTCTTAATAAAACTGTCCTCACGTCTCTCCTTCTTCATAGCACAATACTCTGTCAGTTTGCAGAATAGGTTACCCTGTAAATCACGTCAGCAAAGTCATCGGAAATAAGCACTGAGCCGTCAGGCATAACCTCAAGGTCCACCGGCCTGCCCCAAACATCGTCATCCGCTGGATTGAGCCAACCTTCGATAAAAGGTTTTACCTCTGTCACTTTTCCCTGTGCGTCAAGCCTGGCGAAAACTATGTCATATCCGCTTTTTTTTGTCCTGTTCCATGATCCGTGTCGGGCCACGAGAATCTGATTTTTATACTCTGCAGGAAACATGTTTCCCGTATAAAATGCCATGCCGAGAGGTGCAGTATGCGGCCCCATGCGTGCCGCCGGTGGAGTAAAGTCACTGCATGGGTGTTTTGCCCCGAATTCCGGGTCAGCCACATCTCCCTGATGACAATAGGGATACCCAAAGTTCATTCGTTCCTGAGTGGCATGGTTTAGCTCGCAGTCAGGAATATCATCACCCATCATATCACGTCCATTGTCAGTAAACCATAGGTTATTGGTCCCGGGTTGCCAGGCAAAGCCCACAGTATTTCTTATACCTTTTTGGACTATTTCCATACCCGAGCCGTCCGGATTGATGCGTGTGATAGTAGCATAGATGGAGTCGGACTCGCAGATATTGCACGGTGCTCCTACGGGTACATACAATTTGCCGTCAGGCCCGAATGCGATGTATTTCCATCCATGGTGTGATTCTGTCGGATACTTGTCAAAGACTACTTCCGGGGTACCGGGATCCTCCAACCGGGATTCAACAGCCGGAATTTTCAATATCCTGTTGACCTCTGCTATATATAGGTCGCCATCTTTGACTGCTACTCCATTGGGCATGTTTCCTTCTGTGAGCAACGTAAACTTTTTATCACATCTGTTATCCCCGTCGGTATCTTTTAGAGCATAGACATTTCCTGCTGAGCGGGTGCCTACATATAGGGTGCCTTCCGGCGAAAGACAAAGCGATCTTGCATTTTTAATGTCAGAAGCATAGATTTCGACTTTAAATCCCTTGGGAAGCTGCAACTTGTCGAGATGGAGTTCCGGAGTATGCTCTTTTCCCGGTACTGCCAATGGCGGATTTACCTTAAACACATATTTGGCGACAAGCCATGCAGCCAGTAAAACCAAAATGAGCCAGCCTGCTATCTTTAAAAATTTCATCCTGTTCTAATTTTGTGTAAAAATAGTCAGATTTCTCACATACGGGATACAACGACCCGCAGTTATACATTTTTAATGGCAGTGTTAATTCTTTGTTATAGTTGGGCATCAGACATACAGTTATGTAACAGGTTTTAAGCTTTTTCGTCATATACCTATCAAACAAAAATTAAAAATGAAAAAGTTTATCCCATTGTTCCTGACTGTCACCCTGGTGATGACGTCTTGCAGCACACTCAATCAACTCAACCTTAAACCATCAGCCCTCGAGACTGTGATGGCCCTGAGAGAAATACTCAACAGCAGTACATTTAAGGCCGTCAGAAAACTCAGCCAACTCAGCAGCGACGACCCCACCAAAGCCCTGCCTTCTGAATTCAAGACAGTACTGGATGGCTTAAAAACCCTGGGTTACGGCCAGGAAGTGGAAAAAATAACCAAGCAGGTTGGCTCGGCTTCCGGTGTGGTCCTCAAAGAAAGTGAAAGCATCATTACCGAATCTATCAAGGAAGTGGATTTTGGGGATGCTGTGGCTATAGTCACGGGAGGAAAGGATGCCGCCACCCAAGTGCTAAAAAACAACATGAAAACCGTAGTAAGAAAAAAGTACGCCGAAAGACTCAATGCTGAGCTCGAAAAAACTGAAGCCAACAAATACTGGCCCATAGCAGCCGGGGCTTACAATATATTTGCAAAAAACAAAGTGGATGCATCACTTAGCAATTTTATGGCTGACAGAGCTGTAGACGGAGTATTCCTGGCCATAGGTCATGAAGAAGAAAACATAAGGACCGACTACAAAAGCCTTGGCAAAGCTGTGGTCACTAAGGTGTTTGACTATTACACAAAAAAGAAAAACTGATTTTAGGTCTGAATTTTCAGGCCACTACTAGGCCTCCGTCTTCATTGCCGGAGGCCTTTTTTATGTTTTGAAGACTCTTTATACATACTTTCATCAACATGTATTAACTAATACCGGCAAATAAAAATACGGGTTTCCCGCCTTTTGGTTAGCATAGACCAAAGTAAAAATTTGATTGACCATAGAGGCAAACTGCAAAACAGGAAAATTTCAAAATAAATTTTTTTCAGCCATCGTTTGCATGGAAATTTTTTTGTGCCAATCAAGCCCTTCAATAAATTTTGTTTTAAAATAACATTCTTATAAGTGCTTATTTATTTGGTGAAAATGTCAAATTTATTAACAATAAATTTAGAAAAATCAGATTTTTTAGTATAAATTTGAAGAAATTTTAAAAAACACTTGCTAAATAATTTTTAACGATATATCTTTGTGTTACTTTTACAATAAGTAAAACAATTTGGTTTCATTTGGTTAGGGTTGAGGTAACAGTCTCTGTTACCTCATTTTTTTTATGTCACCTTCCTTCCATTCTTTACCTTTTTTAATTTTTGATTTGACGGGATGTTTATTCCTGTATAGTTTTGCACAAAACAAAGTATGCTTACTCCTGCTGCTCCCATCGTCATCGAAGCCTGTGTAGAAACGCTGGCAGAGGCACTTCAAGCCATGTCCCGCGGTGCCCACCAGCTTGAAGTGTGCAGCGATCTCGATGCAGACGGACTAACTCCCACTCCGAAATTACTGGAACTAATAACTTCTGAGGTAAACATCCCGGTTAAACCCATGATAAGATCACGGGCGGGCCATTTTTTATACTCCGACGAAGAAATAGGCCAAATGGCTGAAACAACGTCATATTTGAGCAGGCGATTTGAGCTGGCAGGTATAGTTTTCGGTGCTCTGACAGGAAATGAAAAAAAAGGATACATGCCACATCTGGAAGCAGTCCACATCATAGCTGATGCTGCTGCTGGTGTGCCGGTCACCTTTCATAAGGCAATAGACATGTGCTCTGACCAGGTGGCAGCAGTGAGAAACCTTACAACAGTACCCGGCGTAAAATATATACTATCATCTGGAGGAGCAGCCACGGCACTGCAGGGCGTCCACAACCTCAAACTTATGCAGGCCTCCGCTGGACCCGCCATTCAAATAATAGCCGCCGGCAAGATTACAGCCGCAAATCTTTATGAAATAGCTGGATTGACTGGACTTAAATATTTTCACGGCAGGAAGATAGTCTGATATTGTCGTTACCTTTGGCCAAAAATATCCATGTTAAGCTGGGAAGATTTTGAAAAAGTAGAAATGCGGACAGGAACTATAATGCATGCCGAATCATTTGCAAAAGCAAGAAAACCTGCCTACAAGCTGACCATCGACTTTGGCCCCGCAGGTATCAAAAAGAGCTCGGCACAAATCACCGATTTTTATATAGCCGATCAGTTGATAGGACGGCAGGTCATCGCTGTAGTGAACTTTCCACCCAAACAGATTGCCGACTTCATGTCTGAGTGTTTGGTGCTCGGAGTAGTACAGCCTGATGGAGTAGTACTGCTGCGGCCTGACTCTGCGGTTCCCAACGGCTTGCGTATAGCATGAATCTGCACATTTCGAAGCATTTATGTGATTTTTGACGCCACATTAAACTTTTGTCCCGCCATTTGTATTTTCAAGTTAAATTCATTTAAACCATGCATAAGTCATTATACCCTTTTCTGCTCTTCATATTGGCTTTCGTCCTACCCGGTACGAGTCAGAAGCAGATAACTCTGGAAGACATTTATCAATCATATACATTCCGCACCAAGTCTGTTCCCGGATTTTCGTTTATGAAAGATGGACGGCATTATTCTGTGATCAGGGACGGCAAGATTCAGAAAATGGATGTCACTACGGGTACTCTGTCAGAAACAGTATTTGAATCCGGCAAACTTTCCGGCAAGTCAGGTTTTTCGGGTGATTTTGACGAATACACCTTCAGCGAAGACGAATCAAAAATCCTACTCCAGTCTGAGTCCGAAAGCCTGTTCAGACACTCTACGGCAGCCAAAATCCACGTTTACGACGTTAAAACCGGAAACCTCACAGAAGTTTTTGGTGGCAAAAAGGTAAGCAATCCCAAGCTTTCGCCTGATGGCGAAAAAGTGGCCTTTGTGCATAAAAACAACCTGTACTTCGTCCTGCTTAAAAACGGCAATATTACGCAAGTCACCACCGACGGCAAGGAAAACCAAGTTATCAACGGCATGTGCGACTGGGTCTATGAGGAGGAATTCAGCTTTACGAGGGCTTTTTACTGGTCTCCTGACAGCAAGAAGATAGCCTACCTCAGGTTTGACGAAAATGAAGTGCCACAATTTACGATGCAAATGTTCAGAGATGAGGGCTATCCCGAAAATGTAACCTTTAAATACCCCAGAGTAGGCGAAAAAAACTCAAAAGTTACTGCCATGCTTTACGATTTTTCCAGAGGCAAATCTGTGGCCATTGACCTTGGTGACCTTACAGAAATGTATCTCCCTAGATTAAAGTGGACCAATGACCCAAACAAACTTTGCATATACAAACTAAACAGGCACCAAAACGACCTGAGCCTGTACCTGACCGACACCAAAAACATGAAATCTACCCTCATGTATCAGGAAAAAAACAAGTATTACATTGACATCACGGATGATCTCACATTTTTAAAGGATGGCAAATCATTTATATGGTCATCAGAAAAAGACGGCTACAACCACCTCTATCTCATGAGTATGGATGGTAAAAAAGAGACCAGGATCACTTCAGGCAACTGGGATGTCAGCAGTTTTTTCGGGGTGGACCCAAAAAATCAAATGATATTTTACCAAGCCGGAGAAAAATCACCACTTCAAAAACATATATATTCCATAGATCTCACTGGTCAAAACAAAACAGACCTTACGCCGACTCTTACAGGCACCAACAATGCACAGTTCAGTAACACTTTTGAATATTTTGCAAACACCTTTAGCAATATCAATACTCCGCCTGTCTACTCAGTCAGGGACAGACAAGGCAATAACATCAGGACCATAGAAGACAACGCCACCTACGGCAAAATCCAGGAATCTTACGGTGTGTCTCCGGTGGAATTTTTTACATTTTCTACCTCTGAGAATGTCCGCCTTCATGGCTGGATGCTCAAGCCTGCCGATTTCAGCTCCTCTAAAAAATATCCGGTTTTTATGACACAATACAGTGGACCCGGCAGCCAGTCGGTCACAGATTCATGGAAAGGTTCTTCATACTGGTGGTATCAGATGCTTGCAAAAGCAGGATATATAGTAGTCTGCGTGGACGGAAGAGGCACCGGAGGCAGAGGTGAAGAATTTAAAAAAATGACCTATCTAAAACTCGGCCACTACGAAGTACTCGATCAGATAGAGGCTGCCCGTTATCTGGCATCGCAGCCTTATGTGGACAAAACCAGGATTGGTATCTTTGGATGGAGCTACGGAGGTTTTATGTCAACACTCTGCATACTCAAGGGCAATGACGTGTTTAAAACAGCCATTGCTGTGGCACCTGTCACCAACTGGAAGTGGTATGATACCGTTTACACGGAAAGGTATATGCGTACCACCTCCGAAAACGAACAAGGGTACGCAGAAAATTCACCCGTCTATTTTGCCGACAAGCTTAAAGGCAACCTCCTCCTCGTTCATGGCATGGCCGATGACAACGTACATTTCCAACATACTGCCGAGATGGTCAATGCCCTCATCAAAGCCAACAAACAGTTTGATACACACTTCTACCCTAACCGCAACCACGGCATTTACGGTGACAATGCCACCCTTCATCTTTATACCAAAATGACCAATTACATTTATGAAAAACTTTAATCTGACCGTTTTTGTCTGCCTGACCATCCTTTTTTCCTGCCGGGAAAGAAAATCCGATTATCCTGCCATTGACCAACTCAAATGGCTGCAAGGCTCCTGGATTACTGACGACAGCACAAGCATAGAAACATGGGCTCTCCAGGGAGCAGAGCTCAAAGGAAATTCTTATTCTAACCGTGAAGGACGCATCACTGAGCAACTCAGGATTTATGCTGACCAGGGACGACCGGCATACGAGGCTACAGTGATAGATCAAAACGCCGGCAAGCCTGTTTCTTTTCTCCTGGAAAGCACTACGGCTGACAGCCTTCATTTTTCAAATCCCGGGCATGACTTTCCCAATCATGTAGTTTATGTACAACAACCCGACGGCTCTCTTCTTGCCAGGGTTTATGGTAAGGACAACAAGGGTATGGTCCTGCACATGACCAGAATGGCAGAATAAACCCGGCTTATGAAAGCTTATACGACCAATCTGCTAAATGCAGTCATCCTGATCGGAACCAGTGTCTGGAGTTTCCTGGGAGAAGTCAGGCATACCGTACCCACATTGGTGTTTATGGTACTGGGTGTCATCCTGCTGTCACTAAACAACGGAGTACAATACAGAATAAAATCTCAATTCCGGACAGCCACCGCAGTTTCATTGGCAGCAGCCTTGTACTGTTTATACAATGTGTGGTACTTTCGGGATTCAGAACATTTCAATACAATGGTTAAATTTATTGTGGCAGCCCTCACCTCATCACTGGCTTTTGTATTTATGATGTTAGAAAACAGACCCACAAAACCTACATTAAAAAAGTAAAAGTAACCCAAAATGACCCTTCAAAGCTTGTTGTTTTTCGTCTTTTTTTCTGGGATATTTTCCTGCAAGTCTGCACAAACACTTCCTGTCCCGGTGCCAGAATCACGGCCGGCTGACACTACTATTGTTGACCATCGTTTTGACACGGACTACCTGATGGGCAAATTTGACCCTGCCAGCCACCCAGATTTTATACAGATACCCCCTAAATACCGGGATGAAGAAGTCAGATACCTGCGAAAGGATGTACTGGAAGCTTTTATCACTATGTTTGATGCGGCTGCCGCCGAAGGTATACACCTCAGGATAAGGTCTGCCACACGCAATTTTGACAACCAAAAAAGGATATGGGAAAACAAATGGACCGGCAGGACCATCCTTGAGGACAATACCAATGCTGCCAAAGATATCAAAGACCCTGTGGCTCGAGCCAGAAAAATACTGGAATACAGCTCTATGCCTGGCACTTCACGTCATCATTGGGGTACAGACATAGACCTGAATGCTTTTGTCAACAGTTGGTTTGAGGCAGGTGAAGGCTTGAAATTGTATACCTGGATGCAATCAAATGCCCACAAGTACGGCTTCTGTCAGCCCTACTCCGCCATGGGGTCAGACAGGCATACCGGTTATAACGAAGAAAAATGGCACTGGTCATGGATGCCTGTTTCAGCAGTATTGATCCAAATGGCCGAAAAAAACCTTAAAAACGGGATGCTAGGTGGATTTCAGGGAGCAGAAACGGCCTCAGAAATAGACATCGTAAAAAATTATGTCCTGGGTATCAGTCCTGCCTGCCGCAAAAACTGACCTATGGCTTCTACGGGTTCTCTCAGAGTAGACACCTCCGTCAGAGGCATCATAAGGCTCACTCTGCCCATAAGCCTCGCCAAGCTTATCCCTGAGCTCAACTACCTCATCAATGCCATCTTCCTGGGCCATCTGGGTACTAAGGAACTCGGACTTGCAGGGGTGACAGGCGTGTACTATCTGGTTTTTTCGGCCATCGGCTATGGGCTAAACAATGCCCTCCTGGCCATCATGTCAAGGCGGGCAGGCGAAGAAAACAGGGACATGATATACTCGACACTGTGGCATGGTCTTATCGTAAGTACCGGCCTTGCAGTGTTTTTTGTTAGCTTTACATGGCTGTTTATCCATCCTGTGTTGCAGTGGTCGGGCGTCCAAAGCGACGGAGCGGTGATGGCCGGAAACTTCCTTTGCATCAGGCTCATTGGCTTGTTTTTTCTGTACGGGCTGCAGATGCAAAACGCCTTTCTTATTTCTATACAGCAGACAAGATTTCTGGTGCTTATCGCCCTGATACAATCGGTGGTCAACGTCCTGCTGGACTACGGGCTTATCTTTGGTCACTGGGGTATGCCCAAATTGGGGTTTTACGGAGCTGCGTGGGCCTCAGTCATTTCCGAGCTCACAGGATTAATCACGGTGATGATTGTCATATGGAGGCTAAAGATTACCACGAGGTTTGGCATACATGCCAGTTATGGTGTGAGCACCCAGACCCTGAGACTCGTTCTGGCCAAAGGATTTCCACTTATGAGTCAGCTAGCCATAAGCACAGGTTCCTGGTGGATTTTCTATCTTCTGGTAAGCCGACAGTTCAGTTATGAAGGTCAGGCAGTGTCTCAGGCTATGAGAAATATTTTTGGGCTCAGTGGTGTATTTTCGTGGGCTTTTGGCTCTTCGGCCAATACCATCCTTTCCAATACCATAGGCCAGGGTCGCCAGGAGGAAATCTTTACCATCATACGCAAACTGTGCCTTATAAGTCTGACAGGCATGACTGTTTTTGTGGTAATACTTAATTTGTTTCCACATCTTTTCCTCGATGTGTTCGGGCTCGGAAACGACTTTGTCAAAGCAGGTACCGGTCCTCTGCGGGTTGTCAGTGCTGCGATGCTGATCTTGTGCATAGGGGTCATCTGGCTCAATGCTGTTGTCGCCACAGGCAAGACCCACATAGTGTTCTGGATAGAGTTTTGGGGTATAGCAGCATATCTGATTTATGTATGGCTGGTGATCGAGGTTTGGCATAAATCACTTGAGGTGGCATGGATGAGTGAGTGGCTCTATTGGGTTATGATGCTGGCTCCCAGCTTATTATATATGCTTTATGGTTCCTGGAGGAAAGATTTGTCGTACGATCAGGCATAAAGGAATAAAGAAATTGAGAAAATGATACATGTTTTGTTTGAAAACATAAAATATTGTACTTTTGCACTCGCATTTTAAATGCCGGGCCTATAGCTCAGTCGGTTAGAGCATCTGACTCATAATCAGGAGGTCCCAGGTTCAAGTCCTGGTGGGCCCACTTTACTTATAAACCCTTAGTTCAAATGAATTAAGGGTTTTTTATTAAACCAAAATTATGCAGCTAAATACCGCTTATATTGTTAAGAATAATATCCTCCCCAGGTTCACCCCGAAAGCTTTCGGGGCTGGTGGGCCCACTATTTTAATAACCCTTAGTCTAAGCTGTTTAAGAGTTTTTTTCTACCTTTTCTTATTTTTCGTTTTAGGGGCCGGTAATTCTCTAAGAGTAATTCTCACCAGTTCGCTGAGGCGGTGGCTGTCTTCCAGCAATTCTTCGACCAGAAAGCTGTTTTTAGCACCTGGATAAGGCGGAGCCTCCACGGGATTTTTGAGGTAAACCCGCCCGCCGTCAGTGGGTTTGACAAAAAGTTTGTTGTCGCAGATCAGGCCAAAAATCTTACCGTCAGAGTAAATGCCGTATTCTCCAAACATCTTCACGGCAGTAATCTCCCCGGCATCGTGGATCTGGTCTACCACATAATCGACAAATTTCTGATCTGAGGCCATATTTCTTTATTTTACACGGGTTTACCCCATGGCTGATGACGACAATACAAATGTAAGTCTGGATTTTTTAACTCTGTTCGAAATTTTACGATTAAATCAGTATTTTTGGAATGATTTTTTCAGTAAGAATGTAGAGCAAAGTCATTTTATGGTATTCCTTAAGTCGATCATACAGGGCAGACTGGAGTTCGTGACGCAGAAGAGTTATGACAAGGTAACAAGGATGTTTCAGCAGCGACTGGAAACATACTATAAAACTGACGTCATTTTCAAGTTTGAAGACGTCTTCAATGAAGAGGACTTTTCACTCGAAATCCCGCGTTTTGTCGGCCAGGTCACAGAAAAAGCATTCAGAGTTACCACAGGGCTCCTGGGTTACTGTGCCCAGTTTGCGGTCGCCGGTTCGATACGAGCATGGCTGATTAACGAAGGTGAGGTAGTTCAGTACATGCTACTCGAACCCGAGAGCGACAAAGCTGCAGTGCAGTCCTTTGTCAAAGGCCGTAAACTTGTCAAGGTCAAAGGCAAAGAATCTGAGGCCCTGGAAGCCCTGAGCAGTGCCATAGAAAAATACGACCGACATGCCCAGGCTTACGAACGCAGGGCCAAGGTCAATTTTTTTATGAAAAACTACCACGACGCCCTCAGGGATTACAACAAGTGCATCGCCATCGATCCTTCTATACCTACGTCATATTACGGAAAAGGCAAGATTCACATGATCAGAGAAGAGTGGAAAGAGGCCATACAATCGTTTGAGGAAGCCATCAAAAAATCCATTGCCCTGCAGACCTTGTACTGGAAATCACGGCGGCTTAAAGCCGAATGCCATATCCACCTCCAAGACTGGCAAAAAGCAGCTTTTGACCTGAAATTGTTTACAAATCGAAATTTCGAACCCGATAACCCAAATCGTTTCTGGCTACGAAAGTGTCTTTTTGATTACGGCAATGTACTTATGGAAACAGAAGACTATGCCGAAGCCCTCAAAGCCTTTGACAAAGCCTTGTCTATGCTACCGGTAGCAGATGGTGTCGAAGAGTCCGAAATCCTGACACAAAGAGGACTGGCACGCCAGAAAGCCGGTAAAAACGGTTACATCAAAGACATCAGGGATGCAGCTGCCATGGGCAATAAAAAAGCCAAAAATCTGCTTAAAGCCATAAAGGACTAACCATAGAACCCTTCTTCCGGTCAGCCAAACCCAAATTGAATACAATTTTGTGTTCGAAATAAAATACTACTCACAATCACCATTGGCAGCAATTACAAAATACTATTTCGAATTTAATCATATTTAAGTCAATAGTTTTACTGATTGCATCATCCTTGATGGATTAATATCATAATGGTCAAATTATTTGAAGCTGTTTGGCCATTTGTAAATTAAAAAAATCATACTTTTAGCACCCGAATAATCAAATCACAAAATGAGCACAACAACTTCTGAAAAAGGACACCCCCGCGGATTGTACCTCCTGTTTTTTACGGAAATGTGGGAACGGTTTTCCTATTATGGCATGAGGGCCATCTTTATCCTGTTTATGACCAAGGCCCTACTTATTGCAAATGACAAAGCCTCCATTATTTACGGCAGCTTTACCGGTCTTGTTTACCTCACGCCTCTTCTCGGTGGTTATCTGGCCGACAGATATTGGGGCAACCGCCGAAGTATCTTTCTGGGCGGTATAATCATGGCTCTGGGACAGTTTTTTATGTTTTTAAGTGGATCGTTTTATGAAGAACAGGGCTTTGCCACCACTCTTATGTGGACGGGGCTGACGCTTTTGATTGTAGGAAATGGATTTTTCAAACCCAATATTTCCACCATGGTAGGACAGTTGTATACAAAAGACGACAGCAGGGTGGATGGGGCCTTTACTATATTCTATATGGGAATCAACCTGGGTGCCTTCTTCTCACCCCTAGTTTGCGGTGGTCTCGGTGACACCGGTGATCCTGCTGACTTCAAGTGGGGATTCCTGGCAGCGTGTATAGGTATGATCATCAGCGTGATTTCCTTCGAATTGTTAAAAAGAAAACACCTCAACGGTCCTGAAGGTAATGCCGTAGGCACTTCAGTCAGAGCCAGTGACATGAAGGTACTGGGCCTGGTGCTGGGAGCCACTGCTTTTACATTCTTTCTGATGAATTTCAACACTTTTTTCAATACCGATTTCGACCTGATATTTTACCTTATTGTAGGAGCTTTCTTCCTCTCACCGGTGGCAATATTAAGTGACAAATCCATTACAAGTGTGGAAAGAGACAGGATTCTTGTCATCTTCATTCTGGCATTTTTTGTGATTTTCTTCTGGTCTGCATTCGAGCAGGCAGGAGCATCACTAACCTTGTTTGCTGAAGACAATGTAAACCGCGACCTGCCATTTACCATAAACAAATTCTTGATTTTTGGTTTCCTGGCTGTATTGTCGTATTTCCTTCTCAAATTTCTGGAGTGGTTTTTTATCTGGAAACAAAATACCCACCTGATTCTGACAGCCATAGCGGTTGTTATTTTCGGCATCCTTCTTTTCCTGGGCAAAATTGACCATTACACCAAGGATGTGATTCCGGCCAGCTGGTTCCAGTCTGTAAACCCATTTGTTATCGTGGTATTTGCTCCTGTTATGAGTTGGTTATGGACCAAAATGGGTACAAGCCAGCCCACATCACCGACAAAGATGGCCATAGGCCTTCTCCTTGTTTGTCTCGGGTATGTGGTCATAGCCGTCGGTGTCAAAGGTGTGGATGCTTCCGTAAGGGTAAGTATGATGTGGCTCGTTTCCCTTTACTTTATCCATACCATAGGCGAACTTTGTCTTTCGCCCATAGGCCTTTCTATGGTATCCAAACTGTCTCCACTGCGTTTTTCATCCCTTCTGATGGGTACATGGTTTCTGGCAAATGCCCTGGCAAATAAGCTGGCAGGAACCCTGAGCAGCTTGCTGCCTCCCGGTGCCGGCGAAGGTGCCCACGGTGGCGATTCTACCGCATTTAAATCCATCATGGGCTTTCAGATCACCAATCTGTATGACTTCTTCCTGGTATTTATCGTGATGGACGGCGTGGCTTCACTGATACTTTTTGGTATATCAAAGAAACTTCAGAAAATGATGCATGGCATCCATTGATGCCGATTAATATATCAACTTATAAAAGCCCGGTGCCAGCAGTACCGGGCTTTTTCGTTTGGGGCCACCGATACAATCAGGATATTATTTAGTACATTTGACATTTTTAACCGGACAATTCTCTATCCAATGAACAATACTTCTGCACCTACACTGGAACAAATCCAGAATTTCGAAGGTAAATATCCGCCTCAGCTGTGGTCTTTGTTTTTTACAGAAATGTGGGAACGATTTTGTTTTTACGGTATGCGGGGCGTGCTGGCAATTTTCATGGTAAACATGCTGGGTTTGACCGATGTAGAGTCCAATCTGAAATATGGAGCTATCCAGGCGTTTGTTTATGCTTTTACCTTTATTGGTGGCATTTTTGCAGACAAAGTACTCGGCTTTAAAAGGTCCTTGTTTTTTGGAGGCATAGTCATGATTCTGGGCAATCTGCTTATAGCTTTTTCCCCTAAAGAAATGTTTTATTTTGGGATCACCCTGTCTATTATCGGCACAGGCTTTTTTAAGCCCAATATCTCGTCCATGGTCGGAGACCTCTACAAAGATGGTGACAGCCGCAGAGATGCCGGATTCGGACTTTTTTACGCGGGTATAAACATCGGGGCTTTTCTGGGAGGTGCCCTGTGTGTATACCTTGGAAAATATTACTCATGGAGCTACGCCTTCCTGGCGGCAGCCATTGTGATGATAATAGGAGTGGGTACGTTTTTATTTACACAAAAATCCCTGGGACCCATAGGAGACTCACCTCTACAACACCTCTCAGCGTCTGCCAGACTCAGAAAAGAAGCTCTAGTTTACCTGTTTTCGATACTGAGTATTCCTCTGATTTATACGATGATCCGCAATACTGATTATACCGACTATTTCATGTACACCATAGGACCTCTGGCCATAATATATTTTTTGTATGAATGGTCAAAAACCGCTTCCAAGCCTGCCAAAAACAAGCTCATAGCTGCCTTTGTATTTATAGTGTTTTCAATCATATTCTGGGCATTTTTTGAGCAAAGCGGAGGCTCCTTAAGTCTCTTTGCAGAAAAAAACCTCAACTACAACCTACTGGGCATGAACATAGACCCCAATGTAGTTAACAATACGAGCAACGCTTTTTTTGTAATCCTTTTCAGTCCGCTTTTGGGGCTGGTCTGGATATGGCTGGCAGATAAAAAAATCGAGCCTAATACCGTAATTAAATTTGGCCTTGGCTTCCTGTTTCTGGCTGCGGCTTTTTATGTCTTTTATGCCACCCGCTTTTTTGCAGACGAAAAAGGCATTACCTCACTCAATGTATTTACGCTCGCCTATCTGATCATAACCTTTGGTGAACTATGCCTGTCTCCCATAGGATTGTCGATCATAACCAAGCTTTCGCCAAAAAAGATGGGAGGTATGATGATGGGCATGTGGTTCCTCGCAAGTGCATATGGTCAATATGTTGCCGGGCTGCTGGGAGCGGGTATGAGCAGTCCTGATGCCGATGCTTCCCTGCCACAGAAACTCATGCTATATACCGACGGTTATAAACAACTGGCCATTTACGCTCTGATAGCCGGAATCCTGCTGATAGTGATATCACCGCTCATCCGCAAGCTCATGCATGAAGTAAAATAATCCTGTCCATAAAAAATCTAAATACTCAGAAAAATGTCATCAAATCCAACTGCTTCAAACAGTGATTTTTTCAAAACCACAGTCATGGGTCACCCTGCCGGCTTGTTTACCCTATTTTTCACAGAGATGTGGGAGAGGTTTTCGTACTACGGCATGAGGGCCCTCCTAGTTTTGTTTCTTACCAGCTCATTAATCGACGGCGGCTGGGGATGGCCACGTACCAATGCACTGGCTTTGTATGGTACCTATACATCCATGGTGTACCTGACTCCGCTGCTTGGGGGCATGATGGCTGATAAGTTTCTGGGCCACCGCAAGGCCATCATTCTGGGAGCTTTGTTAATGACCTTTGGCCATGCTTCTATGGCACTGGAAAATCAGTGGTCCCTGTATCTGGGGCTCGCCTTGCTGATATTTGGCAACGGGTTTTTTAAACCCAATATGACTTCCATGGTGGCTAAACTGTACAAGGACCATCCCGAGAAAAAGGACGGTGCATATACCATCTTTTATATGGGTGTCAACTCAGGTGCTTTTCTGGGCATCATGCTGTGTGGCTATATAGGCGAAAAGGTAGGTTTTTCATGGGGTTTCGGACTGGCAGGTATTTTTATGTTTTTTGGTATGCTGCAGTTTATGCTTTCTCAAAAGATCTTTGGAGACGTGGGACTAC